>NZ_JBEZKZ010000030.1:0-80409 GCF_040651895.1 Streptomyces sp. NPDC048352 | reverse complement strand
TCCCGACCCCTGCGTCCCCGGCTGCGCGCCCTGCGGCCCGAAGCCTTCGGCGCGGACCCCTCCGGCGCACGGCTGGAGCGGATCCTGCGCTCGCCAGGAGGCCCCGGCACAGCCCGCCGCAGGCGACCCGGCCGGGGACCCGGACGACCTCTGGGCCGGCGAACCCGCGGCGCCCGCCGCCGACGCCCCCGCCGGACGGCCCGGGCACCCGGCGCAGCCCCACCCGCACGCCCCCGCCCAGCCCGCCGCAGGCGACCGGCTCACCCCCGAGGAGGCCCGCACCGTCGCCTCCTGGGACCGCGACCTCGACGCCCTCGAAGGCGAGCTCCGCCGCGCCCGCGCAGCCGTCCGGGACGTCGAGCTGCCCTCCGCCCTGTCCGCGAGCCAGCTCCTGCGCCTCGCCGCCGACGAGCAGGGCTTCGTACGCGATCTCGCCCGCCCCATGCCCAAGCCCCCGCAGCCCGCGGCGCGCCAGGGCACCCGTTTCCACGCCTGGGTCGAGTCCCGCTTCGACGAGCTGCCCCTGCCCCTCCTCGACGACCTCCTCGACCCCGCGACCGACCTGCCCGGCTCCGACCAGGAGGTCGCCGACGAGGCCGACCTCGCCGCCCTCAAGGCCGCCTTCGAGCGCAGCGAGTACGCCGAGCGCACCCCGTACCGGATGGAGGCCCCGGTCCAGCTGACCCTCGCCGGCCGGGTGATCCGCGGGCGCATCGACGCCGTGTACCGCGAGCCCGACGGCTCGTACGAGGTGGTCGACTGGAAGACCGGCCGCACCACCCAGGCCGACCCCCTCCAGCTCGCCGTGTACCGCCTGGCCTGGGCCGAAGCCACCGGCACCCCCCTGGACCGGGTCTCGGCCGCCTTCCTGCACGTCCGCAGCGGACGCGTGATCCGGCCGCGCGACCTCCCCGGCCGGGACCGCCTTGAGCGGATCCTCCAAGGCGAATCGGGCACGGCCGGGGCCTCCCGGGCGGACGGTTAGGCTCGTGGCCATGAGCGAAACCCCGGACAGCGTCGTCCGCACGTACATAGACACGCACCGCGCCGCCTTCCTCGACGACCTCGCCGAGTGGCTGCGCATCCCCTCCGTCTCGGCCCAGCCCGAGCACGCGGACGACGTACGCCGCAGCGCCGACTGGCTCGCCGCGAAGCTCAAGGAGACCGGCTTCCCGGTCGCGGAGGTCTGGGAGACCGCCGGGGGAACCGGCGCCCCCGCCGTCTTCGCGCACTGGCCGGCCGCCGACCCGGCCGCCCCCACCGTCCTCGTCTACGGCCACCACGACGTGCAGCCCGCCGCCCTCGCCGACGGCTGGCACACCGAGCCCTTCGAGCCGGTCGTCAAGGACGGCCGGATGTACGGGCGCGGCGCGGCCGACGACAAGGGCCAGGTGTTCTTCCACACCCTGGGCCTGCGCGCCCACCTCGCCGCGACGGGCGCCGAGGCCCCCGCCGTGCACCTCAAGCTGCTCGTCGAGGGCGAGGAGGAGTCCGGCTCCCCGAACTTCCGCGACCTCGTCGAGGACCGCGCCGCGGAGCTCGCCGCCGACGTCGTGATCGTCTCCGACACCGGCATGTGGTCCGAGACCACCCCCACCGTCTGCACCGGCATGCGCGGCGTCGCCGACTGCGAGATCGACTTCCACGGGCCCGACCAGGACATCCACTCCGGCGCCTTCGGCGGAGCCGTGCCGAACCCGGCCACCGTCGCCGCCCGCCTCGTCGCGGCGCTGCACGACGAGGACGAGCGGGTCACGATCCCCGGCTTCTACGACGGCATCGCCGAGCTGACCGACGCCGAGCGCCGGCTGATCTCCGAGCTGCCCTTCGACGAGGCCGAGTGGCTCCGTACGGCCAAGTCGTACGCGGCCGCGGGCGAGGCGGGCTACTCGACGCTGGAGCGGGTCTGGGCCCGGCCGACCGCCGAGGTCAACGGCATCGGCGGCGGGTACCAGGGCCCCGGCGGCAAGACCATCGTGCCGGCCTCCGCCCACCTGAAGCTGTCGTTCCGCCTGGTCTCCGGGCAGGACCCGTACGAGGTCGAGGCGGCCGTCCGGGACTGGGTCGCGGCCCGCGTCCCCGCCGGGATCCGGCACCGCATCGTCTTCGGCGCACCCACCCGGCCCTGCCTGACCCCGCTGGACCACCCCGCGCTGCAGTCCGTGGTCCGCGCCATGGGCCGCGCCTTCGGGCAGCAGGTCCGCTTCACCCGCGAGGGCGGCTCCGGCCCGGCGGCCGACCTCCAGGACGTGCTGGGCGCGCCGGTCCTGTTCCTGGGGATCTCCGTACCGTCCGACGGCTGGCACTCGCCGAACGAGAAGGTCGAGCTCGACCTGCTCCTCAAGGGCGTGGAGACCGCCGCCTACCTGTGGGGCGACCTCGCCGAGAACTGGTCGCCCGCCACCACCTGAAGCCGAAGCACGTTCCGTACGCCTGCCTTGTCCCACCACCGGGGGAGTTGGAAGTACCTGTGAGCACCCATACCGAGCGTCCTCTCTCGCTCACCGCGCCCAGCGACATCGACCGCGCCGCGCACCACCGCCTCGACGAGGCGTGGCTCGCCGCGGCCTGGAGCCACCCCACGACCCGCGTCTTCGTCGTCTCCGGCGGCCAGGTGCTGATCGACGACACCCCCGACGGCGGGACGGGCATCGTGATGACCCCGGCCTTCGAGGCGCCCGTCACCGAGACCCACCGGTACTTCCTGGGTACGGACGAGGACGGCGTACGGTACTTCGCGCTGCAGAAGGACTCGCTGCCGGGCCGCATGGACCAGTCGGCCCGCCCGGCCGGGCTCCGCGAGGCGGGGCTGCTGCTGAACCCGCGCGACGCCGGGCTGATGGTGCACGCGGTGGCGCTGGAGAACTGGCAGCGCATGCACCGTTTCTGCTCCCGCTGCGGCGAGCGCACGGTCGTCGCGGCGGCCGGCCACATCCGCCGCTGTCCGGGCTGCGGCGCCGAGCACTACCCGCGCACCGACCCGGCCGTGATCATGCTGGTCACCGACGAGCAGGACCGCGCGCTGCTGGGCCGCCAGGTGCACTGGCCCGAGGGCCGCTTCTCCACGCTGGCCGGCTTCGTGGAGCCGGGCGAGTCCATAGAGCAGTCGGTGATCCGCGAGGTGTGGGAGGAGGCGGGGGTGCGGATCGGCGAGGTCGAGTACGTCGCCAGCCAGCCCTGGCCGTTCCCGTACAGCCTGATGCTGGGCTTCAACGCCCGCGCCGTCAGCTCGGAGATCACCGTCGACGGCGAGGAGATCCAGGAGGCCCGCTGGTTCTCCCGCGAGGACTACCGCGCCGCGATCGAGGCGGGCGAGGTACTGGCCCCGTCGGGCATCTCCATCGCGGCCCGCCTGATCGAGCTCTGGTACGGCCAGCCGCTGCCGAAGGAGCCGGCACTCGCCTGAGCCCGACGGCCCGAGGGGAACGCAGAAGGCCCCCGCCGGGGCGGGGGCCGTTTCCGGGAGCGTGCGGGTCAGACGGCCAGGGCCTGCTTGACCTGGGCCAGGCTCGGGTTCGTCATGACGGACTCGTTGCCGGCGGAGGACTTCACGAGCACGGTGGGGACGGTCTGGTTGCCGCCGTTGGCCTTCTCCACGAACGCCGCGGACTCGGGGTCGAGCTCGATGTTGATCTCGTTGTACGCGATGCCTTCCCGGTCCAGCTGGGTCTTCAGCCGGCGGCAGTAGCCGCACCAGGTGGTGCTGTACATCGTGACGGTGCCCGTGTCCTGCATGCTCGCTCCTCTGTGAGTCTCGGTGGATCGCGGTGCCGGGTGATCCGGGGAGTGGAACGTCCCGTGCCGCCCGGCCATTCCCGGCCGGATCCGCGGTGTGACCGATTCGACCGCCCGCCGGTCCACTCCCGGTCCACTTCCGATGCAGCGCGCGATCCAGCCCTCGATCCAGTCCTCGATGCAGGGCTCGATGCAGGGCTCGATCCCGTGCTCTCGGTCCAGGGCTGGGGACCGGCTGATCCACGGGCGGCGGCCGGTGTGACGGATGCCATGGGCCTGTGGACAAGTTTCCCGTCCGGCCCACCGGACCTGGCAGCATGGCAGGGTGACAGCAGCAACGCACTCCTCATCCGTACCGGCCGGCGGCGGCGCCGACGTCGACCCCGACGCCGTGCTCCAGGGCCTCGACCCCGAGCAGCGCGAGGTCGCCACGACCCTGCGCGGGCCGGTGTGCGTGCTGGCGGGTGCCGGTACCGGCAAGACCCGGGCGATCACCCACCGCATCGCCTACGGCGTCCGCTCGGGCCAGCTCATGCCCGCCAGCGTGCTGGCCGTCACCTTCACCAACCGCGCCGCGGGAGAGATGCGCGGCCGCCTGCGGGCCCTCGGCGCGGGCGGGGTCCAGGCCCGCACCTTCCACTCGGCCGCCCTGCGCCAGCTCCAGTACTTCTGGCCCCGGGCCGTCGGCGGGGAGGTGCCCCGGCTCCTCGAGCGCAAGATCCAGTTCGTGGCCGAGGCCGGCGCCCGCTGCCGCGTCCGTCTCGACCGCAACGAGCTGCGCGACGTCACCGGCGAGATCGAATGGGCCAAGGTCACCCAGACCGTCCCCGCCGACTACCCCGCCGCCGCCCTCAAGGCGGGCCGCGAGGCCCCCCGCGACACCGCCGAGATCGCCCAGATCTACGGCACGTACGAACAGCTCAAGCGCGACCGCGGAATGATCGACTTCGAGGACGTGCTGCTCCTCACCGTCGGCATCCTCCAGGACCGCCACGACATCGCCGAGCAGATCCGCACCCAGTACCAGCACTTCGTGGTGGACGAGTACCAGGACGTCAGCCCGCTCCAGCAGCGGCTGCTGGAGCTGTGGCTCGGCGACCGCGACAGCCTCTGCGTCGTCGGCGACGCCAGCCAGACCATCTACTCCTTCACCGGCGCGACCCCCGACCACCTGCTGAACTTCCGCGACCGCTACCCGCAGGCCACCGTGGTCAAGCTGGTCCGCGACTACCGCTCCACCCCCCAGGTGGTCCACCTTGCCAACGGCCTGCTGAACCAGGCCCGGGGCCGGGCCGCCGAACACCGGCTGGAGCTGGTGTCCCAGCGCGAGCCCGGACCCGACCCGGCGTACGCGGAGTACCCCGACGAGCCCGCCGAGGCCGAGGGCGTGGCCCGCCGGATCAGGGACCTGATCGCGGCCGGCGTCCCGGCCGGCGAGATCGCCGTGCTCTACCGCATCAACGCCCAGTCCGAGGTCTACGAGCAGGCCCTCGCCGACGCCGGGGTCCCGTACCAGCTGCGCGGGGCGGAGCGCTTCTTCGAGCGCGCCGAAGTGCAGAAGGCGGTCCTCGCGCTGCGCGGAGCCGCCCGCTCCGCCGGCAACGACCCGCTCCTCGACGACATCGTCGAACTGGGCTCCCAGGTCCGGGCCGTGCTCAGCTCCACCGGCTGGACCGCCGAGCCGCCCGCCGGCTCCGGCGCCGTGCGCGACCAGTGGGAGTCCCTGGCCGCCCTCGTCCGCCTCGCCGAGGACTTCGCCCGGGCCCGCCCCGGCGCCGGCCTGGCCGAGCTCACCGTCGAACTGGAGGAGCGCAAGGCCGCGCAGCACGCGCCGACCGTCCAGGGCGTGACCCTCGCCTCGCTGCACGCCGCGAAGGGCCTGGAGTGGGACGCCGTGTTCCTGGTCGGCCTCACCGACGGCATGGTGCCCATCACCTACGCCAAGACGGACGAGCAGGTCGAGGAGGAGCGGCGGCTGCTCTACGTCGGGGTCACCCGCGCGCGGCTCCACCTGACGCTCTCCTGGGCGCTCTCCCGCGCTCCGGGCGGGCGGGCCTCCCGCCGGCCCAGCCGTTTCCTGAACGGCCTGCGGCCCGGCTCCGCGGCCCCCGGCAGCCGCCCGGGCACCCCGGAGGGGGGCGGGGCGGCCCGCAAGCGCGGTCGCCGCGGGCCGGTGCTGTGCCGGGTCTGCGGCCGGACGCTGACGGAGGCCGGGGACATCAAGCTGATGCGCTGCGGCGACTGCCCGTCGGACATGGACGAGGGCCTCTACGAGCGGCTGCGCGAGTGGCGCGCCGGCCAGTCGAAGCTCCAGGGTCTGCCCGCGTACTGCGTCTTCACGGACAAGACGCTGATGGCGATCGCGGAGGCCGCTCCCTCCGAGCCGGGGGAGCTCTCGATGATCTCCGGCGTGGGCGGCCGCAAGCTCGAGCGGTACGGCGCCGACGTCCTGGCCATCTGCACAGGTCAGGAGCCTGGGGGCGAGGATCCTGACGACGCGTAGAAACTCGTCGGAAAAATAGTTTGCACATGCCCGGCGAAGCCCCATAGGTTCTTAGCAACGGAAACGGTGGCTTCTCCGAAGCCCGGGATCCGTGCTGTACTTATCCGAATACGCATGGGACAGGCCTTCGGGCCGGGTCCCCGAGACGCCGAGAGGAGGCGAGACCAGTGGCCAGCTTCATGACCTTCACCAAAATGACCGATCGCTCGGTCGACGCTTCCTGCCTGCTCGGTTCCGTCTCCCTCCTGGGCACCGGTCTGTCCGCGGTCTCCGCCGACAGCCCCGCCCTGCTGGCGACCCTTCCGGTCAGCGAGCGCAATGAGCGACCGACCAAGGCACTGGTGGCAGTAGCGGAAGCCCGCGCGGCGCATGGCGCCTATGGCTTCGCGGCCGCGGCCGGTGCCGGAATTCAGACGCAGACGAAGCAGCAGCACCACCTGATGTGGGCCTTCCGCGGGCTCGAACCCTGGAGTGATCCAGCCTGATCGCATGATCAGGCCGGCGCCTTCAGGGCCGCGGAACCCCACCCGGGATCCGCGGCCCTTCTGTTTGTCCCCGACCGGGGACGGCGGAGCGAAGGGGCCTCGGGACTGGCAGGACCAGCAACCAGCCGCCACCCGGCCGACCGGCCGGAACGACTAGCCGAACAAGACGAGGAAGAAAACACCGTGCAACTCGAAGCGCACGCCCCGTCCGTACCGCAGACCCAAACGATCTCCCCGCCCGCAGTCCCGGAGGACCCCGCCTTGACCCCCCTCACCGCGCTCACCGCGCTCGACGACGCCATCGAGAACCTCGGCGTACCCGTCCCCTGCCGCACCTTCGACCCCGAGGTCTTCTTCGCCGAGTCCCCGGCGGACGTCGAGTACGCCAAGTCCCTCTGCGGCACCTGCCCGCTGGTCGAGGCCTGCCTCGCCGGTGCGAAGGAGCGCCGCGAGCCCTGGGGCGTCTGGGGCGGAGAGCTCTTCGTCCAGGGCGTGGTCGTGGCCCGCAAGCGGCCCCGTGGCCGTCCGCGCAAGAACCCGGTTGCAGCGGCATGACCGCCATCGGAACCATCGACCGCCCCCTCACGCACGACCCCTTGAAGCAGGCCCCCATGTCCCCCTACACCACCACGAGCGAGCAGCCGCACGGCTCCGCCACCGCAGACTTCATCACCGCCGGCGCGATCACCTCGCGTCAGAACAGGACCCGAGAAATGCAACTCATCCCAGAAGCCATGGCCCGTGCCCATATGGACGACCGCATGCGCGAGGCGGACGCCGAGCGTCACGCCCTGCGCCTGGTCGCCGCCCGGCGCATGCAGCGACGGGCCGAGCGCGTCTCCATGCGCGCCCGGCGCGCGCTGGCCATGGCCGTCATGCACTGAGCATCCGAGCTCACGGGGGGACCGGTCCGAACGGACCGGTCCCCCCGGTGCGTTGCGGAGGCCGCCGCGGCCCCGCGGGGATATCGTCTGGTGGTGGACCAGCCGACCCCCCACCCCACCCCGCCGGGGCCCGAGGCCCAGCCCGTCGTCTGCGCGCGCTGCGGTACGCGCTCACCGGGCGGCGCCCCGCCGCCGCCCACCTGGACGTGCTCGGTGGAGAACGGCACCAGACAGTACTTCTGCGTCGACTGCGCGCGCGCCAACCTGCGTGCCATCGAAGGCCGGCTCGACTCCTCCTGGTGGTGACGCGCTCCCGGCCGCCGCGGTGCGGTGCGCCCCGTCCGGTCAGTCCTCGGGCAGGAACCCGGGGAGCCACTCCTCCAGTTCGTCGCGCAGCCGCACCGTCGCACCGAGCTGGCACAGGACGCCGATGGTGCTCAGCGTCACCCGGTGGATCAGCAGGTAGGACGGCGGCAGGTTGATCTGCCGTCCCAACTGGTGGGCGGGGGAACGGGGATCGGCGATCCGCGCCGCCTGCCCGCGCAACCACGGCCGGGTGAAGGTGAACTCGTCGGCCTCGGCGGGCTCGATGATCGGCTTGAGGTAGTCGAGCACCGCGTCCGGGTCGAGTTCGATGCTCTCCCTGACGAACCCCTCGGTGCGCAGGTGCCCGTAGACCCCCTCGGCGTCGCCGTCCAGGGTCATCCGCAGTGACCGGCCGATGGGCTTGGGCCAGCCGCCCGGCAGCCGGTCCACGGTGCCGAAGTCCAGCACGCCCAGCCGTATCCGGCCGTCCGCCCCGGCCACGAGCCGGAAGTTGCCCGGATGCGGATCGGCGTGCAGCAGCCCGGTGCGGGCCGGCCCGGAGAAGAGGAACCGGGCCAGCAGCTGTCCGGCACGGTCGCGTTCCTCCTGCGTGCCGTCGGTGATCACCTCCGAGAGCGGGGTGCCCTCCATCCACTCGGTCACCAGCACCTGGTCGCTCTGGTGGACGACGTCCGGGACGACGACGTCCTCGTCGGCGTCGAAGGCGTCGGCGTGGGTGCGCTGGGCTTCGGCCTCCAGCTCGTAGTCCAGCTCCTCCGCGACCCGGTCGCGCAACTCGGTGATCAGCGGCTTGATGTCCATGCCCGGAACCAGCGGACCCAGCAGGCCGGCGAACCGGCTGAGCTGCTTGAGGTCCGACAGAAGGGCCTCCCCGGCCCCCGGGTACTGGACCTTGACCGCCACCTGCCGTCCGTCGTGCCACACCGCACGGTGGACCTGCCCGATCGAGGCGGCCGCGGACGGCTTGTCCTCGAACTCCTCGAACAGCTCCCGCCAGTCCTCGCCGAGCCGCTGCGCCAGCACCTCGTGCACCCGCGCCGCGGGCAGCGGCGGGGCCGCTTCCTGAAGCTTGGTCAGCGCCGCCCGGTAGGGGCCGGCGACCTCCTCGGGCAGCGCCGACTCGAACACCGAAAGGGCCTGCCCGAACTTCATCGCGCCCCCCTTCAGCTCCCCGAGCGTGCGGAACAGCTGCTCGGCGGTGCGCTGCTGGAGCTCGCGGGCCACGATCTCGGCGGACTTGCCGCCGATCCGCTTGCCCAGGCCCCAGGTGGCCCGGCCCGCGATGCCGAGCGGCAGCGCGGCCAGTTTGACGGTGCGCGTGACCGCCTTCCGGGGAAGATCAGACATGAGCCCCTCCAGTTCACAGACTGCTGTGCCGCGAGCGGCGGTTCGAGGCGCGGCTCGGCCCCCGTCGCATCCTGCCATGCCCCCCCGATCCCCCGGAGCGGGGCACCTGCCCCGGATCCGGCGGGAGTCCGCCCGCTCACGAGGGCACCTCCCCGGAACCCACGGCCGGCACCGGCCCCGCCGCGACCGCCGCCGGGGCCGCCGCGGCGCAGGGGCAGTCCGGGTGCGGCCGCAGCGCGGAGCGCTCCCAGTGCAGCCCGGGCAGGGCGGCCTCCCAGCGGGCGGCCGTCGAAGCGGGCAGCTGCCCGTCGAGGAAGGCCAGGGCGTGGGCCGCCGCCAGGCCGGCCACCGCCGTCGACAGCCCCAGATCGCAGGCGCCCGCCCCGCGGCGGCGGTGCGCCGAGCGCCACTGCACCAGCATCCGCGGCCAGGCCGGATCCCGGTCGACGCGGTCGCGCTCCATGCACCCCGCGCACGCCGTGGACCCGGGCAGCACCAGGGGCCCGACCAGCCCCGTCCCCTCCAGCACCCCCGCGTACAGGTGCGGGGTGCCCGTCGCCACCCAGTCGGCGGCCGTCGCCGGATCGGGCGCCCACGCCTGGAGGGCGTCCCGCGGCGCGACCACCACCAGTGCCAGCTCCGGCCCCGGCCCCTCGGGATCACCCGCACCCGGAGCCCGCCCCGGGGCCGACTCCCGTACGAGCGCGGCCGCCGCCTCGGCCCGCAGCCGGCCCACGCTGCCCGGATCCAGCCCGCCCGGCGCCACGTCGGCGACCTCCACCCGGCCCCCGTCGAGGACCTCGACCCGGCCCACCCCGGCCCCCGCCAGTACGGCGGCGATCACCGCCCCCACCCGGCCGCTCCCGCGCACCTGGACCCGTAACGCCCTGCGCGCCGCGATGCCCCGCAGGTCCCCTCCCGGCTCCCGGTGCACCAGCGAGAGCGAGCCGAGATCGGGCCCCAGCCGCTCCAACACCTCGGGCCGGCTCCGCAAGGCCTGCGCCCGAGGCCCCCCGGCGGTGAGGTCGTCCAGCAGCCCGGCCTCCGCGAGCCGCCTGACCAGCCCGTCCGCCTGGCCCTCCGGCAGCCCCGTCGCGGCGGCCTCGGCCCGCAGCAGCTCCATGCCCCGCGTCCCGTCGATCCGGTCGATCAGCGATCCGGTGGCCGTGTCCAGCGGTCCGAGCACCACCGCGTGGGCGGGCGTCACCCCGAACTGGACCGTCTGCAGGTCCCGCCACGCCCGCGCCAGCGCCGGCTTCACCTTCGGATACATCCCGACTCCCCTCTCGCCGGTCTCCCGGCTCCTGCGCCACCGCGCCCAGCGCCCCAGCGCTCCTGCGCTCCAGCACTCCTGCGCTTCTGCGTTCCTGCGTTCCTGCGGTTCTGTGTTTCCGCGTCTCCGCCACGATGCCCGGCCGCCGGATCGCGTGCGCAGATTTGTCCACAGGCAAGGGGTATTGGGCATATGAGATGAAGAAAGAGAGTGCTTCGGACACCGCCGGCGAACCGATCATGTTCGAACCTCGGACGCGCGGGACTTCCACCACGGCGACCGGGTAACGTCAAAGCGTGTCAGCCGAGCCCCCGCAGCGAGCCGTCGAAGTCCGCCGGAGCGCCCGCCGCCGCAGGACCGTGTCCGCCTACCGTGAGGGCGAGCGGACGGTCGTCCTGATCCCTGCCCGGATGTCCGAGGCGGAAGAGCGGCGCTGGGTGGGCGTCATGCTCGACAAGCTCGCCGCCCAGGAGAGCAAGCGCACCCTCGGCGACGCGGAACTGATCGAGCGCGCCGGGCGTCTGTCCGAGCAGTACTTCAGCGGCCGTGCCCGCCCGCGGTCGGTCCGCTGGGTCACCAACCAGAACACCCGCTGGGGCTCCTGCACCCCCGCCGAGGGCAGCATCCGGCTGTCCCACCGCCTCCAGGGAATGCCGGAGTACGTCGTCGACTACGTGCTGCTGCACGAGTTGGCGCACCTCCTGGTGCCCGGCCACGGCCCCCGTTTCTGGGAGCTGCTGGAGGCGTACCCGAAGACCGAGCGGGCCCGGGGATTCCTCGAGGGAGTGGCCGCGGCGGAGCGCCTGCCCCGCGTCCCGGCCGCCCGCGGGGAATGACCTCCCGTCACGGAGAGTGAGTGTGTACCGGGTCGGTACCGGCTTGGCCGGATGTCGGCAGGAGCCGTTAGCCTGAGCGGCACACATCGAGCAGCACGCATCCGGCGGTGCACGCAGTCGTAGTCGGGATGGGGGACGGTCGGACACATGGCCAGGGAATTCCAACGCGGCCACAAGGCCAAGATCAGTGATCTGACGGCGGGTACCGATCTGTACGTGGGCGTCCAGATCTCCGGGCCGGGGCTCACCTTCGACATCAGCTGCTTCGGCCTCGACGCCGACGAGCGGCTGTCGGACGACCGCTACTTCGTCTTCTTCAACCAGCCGAAGTCACCCGAGGAGTCCGTCCAGCAGCTCGGCCCGCAGGCCGGTGACACGGAATCCTTCCGGGTGACCC
The DNA here is from genome assembly GCF_040651895.1 of Streptomyces sp. NPDC048352. NCBI lineage: Bacteria > Bacillati > Actinomycetota > Actinomycetes > Kitasatosporales > Streptomycetaceae > Streptomyces > Streptomyces sp. NPDC048352. The sequence continues at coordinate 68,622 of NZ_JBEZKZ010000030.1, read as the reverse complement.
TCGACCGCGTGCCCGCGGCCATCCACAAGCTGTCCTTCACCGCCACCCTCGACGGCGCCGGGCAGATGTCGCAGATCGGACCCGGCTACATCCGGGTCGTGGCCGGCGGTGAGGAAGTCGTCCGGTACTCCTTCACCGGTGCGGAGTTCAGCACCGAACGCGCCCTGATGATCGGTGACTTCTACCGCAAGGACGTGTGGCGCTTCGCCGCCGTCGGACAGGGCTTCGACGGCGGACTCGCCGCACTACTGGAGCACTTCGGCGGCGAGGTCGCCGAGGACGAGGCGCAGCCCGAGCCGCAGGCCCCGGCCCAGCCGCAGGCCGGAGCGCCGAGCTTCGCCCCGCCCGCGCAGGCCGCCGCCCCGGCCCCCTCCTTCGGCGCCCCGGTCCAGCAGCCGCCCGCCCCCGCGCCGTACGCCCCGCCGCAGCAGCCGCAGCAGCAGCCGCCTGCCCCGCAGCCCCCGGCCCCGGCGCCCGTGCACTCGGCCCCGACCATGGTCGCTCCGCTGGCCGCGCCCGCCCCCGCGGCCCCGTACGGCCAGCCGCCCCACCCCCCTCAGCAGCCCGGCCCGCCCTCGTACGGGCAGCAGCCCTCCTACGGCGGCCAGGTCCCGCCCCCGGCCCCGGCCCCCGCGCCCTACGGCGGGCAGCCGCAGCCCTCGTACGGCCAGATCCCGGGCCAGCAGCCGGGCGCCCAGCCCCCCTACGGGCAGCAGCCCGCGTACGGCCAGCAGCCCCCGCCCCCCTACGGCCAGGCCCCGCAGGCCGCCGCGCCCGGCGCCGGGCTCGCCGCCGCCCTCCAGCCGTACAAGGAGGCCCCCACCGGCGCCCGCTGGACCCCGCAGAACCAGCAGCTCATGCGGGTCGACCTCGCGATGGGCGGCCAGGCCGTCCTCGCCCGCCAGGGCAGCATGGTCCTGTACCAGGGCAAGGTCGACTTCAGCTACAAGGGCGCGGGCTTCGCCGGCCGCATCGTCGGCAACGCCACCGGCCAGGAGATGCAGCTGATGCGCTGCACCGGCCGCGGCCAGGTCTTCCTCGCCGAGAACGGCGCCGACCTGCACGCCATCGAGCTCCAGGGCGACGGGATCTGCGTCTCCGCGGAGAGCGTCCTCGCCTTCGACGAGTCCCTCCAGTACGAGGTCCGCCGCATCGAGGGCCACGGCATCCCCGGCGGCGCCCTGTTCACCATGCTGTTCCAGGGCTCCGGCACGGTCATCGTCAAGACGCACGGCGTGCCCGTCGTACTGCCCGTGACCCCCACCACCTTCGCGGACAGCAACGCCATCGTGGCCTGGTCGGCCGCCTCGCAGGTGATCATTTCCAGCCAGGTCCGGCTGCGCCGCAACGCCTACCCGGGCCACAGCGGGGAGACCGTGAACCTGCAGTTCCGCGGCGCCCCCGGCAACTTCATCGTCGTCCAGCCGTACGAGGTCTGAGGGAGCCCCACATGAACGCCATGAACGCAATGAACCAGCAGCTCGCGGGCTACGCCCCGACCCCCGTCACGGCCCGCATGGAGAACCACGGCCGGGCCATGCTCAAGGTCGCCATGCAGAGCGGCCAGGACCTCTTCGCCCGCACCGGCTCGATGGTCGCCTACGAGGGCTTCGTCCAGTACGAGCCCAACCCGCCCGCCGTCCGCCAGATGGCCTCGCAGTGGCTGACCGGCGAGGGCGCCCCCCTGATGAAGTGCACCGGCGACGGCCTCCTGTACCTGGCCGACTACGGCGCCGACGTCGTCTGCATCAACCTGAACAACGACGCCCTCTCCGTCAACGGCACCAACCTCCTCGCCTTCGACGCCCACCTCCAGTGGGGCGTCGAACGGGTCAAGGGCATGGCGAAGTTCGCCGGCCAGGGCCTCTTCAACGTCCAGGTCGCCGGAACCGGCTGGGTCGCCATCACCTCCCGCGGCACCCCGATCGTGGTCGACTGCGGCCGCGGCGAGGACGAGACGTACGTCGACCCGGACGCGCTCGTCGCCTGGTCGCCGAACCTCAAGGTCAAGGGGAAGCGCAGCTTCAAGGCTTCGTCGATGATCGGCCGGGGCAGCGGGGAGGCCTACCAGATGGCCTTCTCCGGCCAGGGCGTCGTCGTCGTACAGCCCAGCGAGGACAGCACCGACCGGCTCCGGGCCCGGGGCTGAGGGGGAGCGGACACATCATGCAGAGCTCACTTTTCGGCCACGCCGAACAGCAGTCCCAGGACCGCTACACCGTCCAGAACCCGCAGCTCCTGCGGGTCACCCTGACCGGCTCCGACGACGTGCTCGCCCGCAAGGGCGCCATGGTCGCCTACCAGGGGATCGTGGACTTCGACGGCGAGTACCAGAGCGGCAACCAGCGGAACGCCCGCCGCCGCACCGGCGAGGGCCTGGACCTCATGCGCTGCTCCGGCCAGGGCACCGTCTACTTCGCCAACCTCGCCCAGTACGTGCACGTCGTCGACGTGGACCACGACGGCCTCACCGTCGACAGCAGCTACGTCCTCGCCATGGACTCCACCCTGCACACCGAGGTCATCGCCGTCGACAGCCAGTACGGGATCTCCGGCTCCGGCAAGTACCAGCTCAACATCTCCGGCCGCGGCAAGGTCGCCCTCATGACCTCCGGGCAGCCGCTGATGATGCAGGTCACGCCCGACAAGTACGTCAACGCCGACGCCGACGCGATCGTCGCCTGGTCCACCTCGCTGCGCGTGCAGATGCAGGCCCAGACGCACTCCACCGGCGTGTGGCGGCGCCGCGGCAACACCGGCGAGGGCTGGGAGCTCAGCTTCCTCGGCACCGGCTTCGCCCTGGTGCAGCCCAGCGAGGTGCTGCCGCCGCAGAACGCCCAGCTCGGGCAGGGCGTCGCCGCGCAGTTCGGCATGGGCCAGCACGGCGCCCACGCCCAGAACCAGAACAACGCCTGGAACTGACCGGACCGGCACCGCACGGACGGAAGGGGCGGACCCGCACGGGCCCGCCCCTTCCGGCGCATCACCGCCGCGCCGGCGCCAGGCGCCCAGGCGCGCCGCCGTCAGGCGCCCAGCCGCGCCCGGGTCGCCTCCAGCAGCCGCACCACCGAGGTGTCGGCCACCGCCGCCACCTCCTCGTACGGGAACCAGCGCAGGTCCAGCGACTCGTCGCTGATCTCCGCCACCGCGCCGGCCGGGGCCAGCACCGCGTACTGCACGTCCAGATGCCAGTTGCACGGCGCGGGGATCGGGTGCCGGTCCAGGCGCACCGGGCCGCCCGCCACCAGGGTCAGCCCCGAGCCGATGCCCGACTCCTCGACGGCCTCGCGCATGGCCGCCCCGGCCAGGGTGGTGTCACCGGGCTCGCAGTGCCCGCCCATCTGGAGCCACATGCCGAGCTTCCTGTGCAGGGTCAGCAGCACCCGGCCGCCGGCCGGGTCGACCACCAGCGCGCTGCCCGTGACGTGGCCGGCCGTGCAGGGCTTGTAGACCCCGTCCGGGTGGGCGGCCAGGTGCTCCAGGTAGACCCCGCGCAGCTCGTCCTGCTGTGCGTCCGGTCCCTCGTACTGCTTCAGGACCGCGACGGCGTCCTCGTACAGGCTCACTTCTCGCCGTCGCCCTCTTCGTCACGCCGCCGGGCGGCCTCGCCGAGCATCTTGTCGATCTCCGAGAAGTCCAGCTGCTCGCGGTGCACGAACCCGTCCGGGTCGTCCAGGTCGGAGGCCGTCGGCAGCATGTCCGGGTGCTCCCACAGCCCGTCGCGGCCGTCCACACCGCGCGCGTCGGTCAGCGAGGCCCACAGCCGCGAGGCGTCCCGCAGCCGCCGGGGGCGCAGCTCCAGCCCGATCAGCGTCGCGAAGGTCTGCTCCGCCGGACCGCCCGAGGCACGCCGCCGGCGCATGGTCTCGCGCATCGCGTCGGCCGAGGTCAGCCGGGGCTTGGCCGCCTCGTGCACGACCGCGTCCACCCAGCCCTCGACCAGCGCGAGCGCCGTCTCCAGCCGGGCCAGGGCGGCCTTCTGCTCCGGGGTGTCCTGCGGCTGGAACATACCGCCCTGCAGGGCCTCCTGGAGCTGCTCGGGATTGGTCGGGTCGAGCTGGCCGACCACGTCCTCCAGCTTCGAGGTGTCCACCTTGATGCCGCGCGCGTACCCCTCGACCGCGCCGAACAGGTGCGAGCGCAGCCACGGGACGTGCGCGAACAGACGGGCGTGGGCCGCCTCGCGCAGGGCCAGGTAGAGCCGCACCTCGTCCGAGGGGACGCCCAGGTCCTTGCCGAAGCCCTCGATGTTCAGCGGCAGCAGCGCCGCGCGCCCGGCCGGACCCAGCGGCAGTCCGATGTCCGTGCAGCCGACGACCTCGCCCGCCAGGGTGCCGACGGCCTGGCCGATCTGCTGCCCGAACATGGCCCCGCCCATGGAGCGCATCATCCCGAGCAGCGGGCCCGCCATGGCCTGCATCTCCTCGGGGAGCACGCTGCCCATGGCCGCGCCGACGCGCTCGGCGACCGGGTCCACGAGCTCCTTCCACACCGGCAGGGTCGCCTCGACCCACTCGGCGCGGCTCCACGCGACGGCCGCGTTGGCGCCCGACGGCAGGGAGGTCACGCCGTCCAGCCACAGGTCGGCCAGTCGCACGGCCTCCTGGACCGCCGACCTCTCCGCGATGCCGACGCTCGCGTCCTTCACGCCGTCCGCGGTGCCCTGCGCGACGGTCTGGCGGGCGATGTCCTTCGCCATGTCCCAGTTCACGGGACCGCCCTCGTAGTTCAGCATCTGCCCGAGCTGCTGGAACGCGGCGCCGAGGTCGTTCGGGTTCATCGCGCCGAACATCGCGGCGAACGGATTGTCCGCACCGCCGGGGAAGCCGCCAGGAAGGCCGCCGGGGCCGAACCCGAACGGATTGGGGGGACCGTCCTGGCCGCCCTGGCCGCCCTTCTTGCCCTTGTCGCCGTCCTCCGGCTCCTCCGGCGGAAGGCCGAATCCGAATGGGGTGTCGCTCACGGGTTTCCTCGGCTCGTAGGGCCGCCGGCGGGAGCCGACGGGCGATGGTCCGACAACACCACCCAGCGTAGACACCCCTCCCGCTTACGGGCTCGGTGCTCCGCAGGGTCCGGGGCTGCGGCAGGATGGACATCACCTGGTGGGTACGCGTCACGGCGCGCCCTCACTGAAGACAACCGCTGGAGACGCCCGGTGAGTTCCCCAGATCCGCAGGCTCGCGCGCCGCACGACGCCGAAAACCGCCCTGAGCACGACGACAGCGCCTCCGGCGTTCGCCAGCCGCGAAACCAGGACGGCCCCCGACGACGCAGCCCCGTGATCGCGGTGACCGGCGCGGCCTCCGGGGTAGGCGCCGCCCTGGTGAGCCGCCTGGCCGCCTCCGACGAGGTCAAGCAGGTCGTGGCCATCGACGAGCGGCGCGGGGACTGCGCCGAAGCGCAGTGGCACGTCCTGGACGTACGGGACCCGGCGATCGCCGAGAAGCTGCGCGGCGCCGACGTCGTCGTCCACCTGGCGCTGGACCTCGACCTGGAGACGGATCCGGCGGCCCGGACCGCGTACAACGTACGCGGGACCCAGACCGTCCTGACGGCCGCCGCGGCGGCCGGGGTGCACCGCGTCGTGCTGTGCACCTCGGCGATGGTCTACGGGGCCCTGCCGGACAACGACATCCCGCTCTCGGAGGACTCCGAGCTGCGCGCCACCGCCGAGGCCACCGGCGTCGGCGACCTGCTGGAGATCGAGCGCCTGGGCCGCCGTGCCCCCCGCGCGCACCCCGGGCTGAACGTGACGGTCGTCCGCCCGGCGGTCCTGGTCGGCGGCACGGACACCGCCCTGACCCGCTACTTCGAGTCCCCGCGCCTGCTCGTCGTCGCCGGTTCCCGGCCCACCTGGCAGTTCTGCCACGTCGAGGACCTGGTCAGCGCCCTGGAGTACGCGGCCCTGGAGAAGGTCGAGGGGGAGCTCGCCGTGGGCTGCGAGGGCTGGCTGGAGCAGGAGGAGGTGGAGGAGCTCAGCGGGATCCGCCGCATGGAGCTGCCCTCCGCCGTCGCCCTGGGCGCCGCGGCCCGGCTCCACCGGATCGGCCTGACGCCCTCCCCGGCCGGGGACCTCGCCTACACCATGCACCCGTGGGTGGTCAGCGTCAGCGGGCTGCACGCGGCGGGCTGGCGGCCCCGCTGGACCAACGAGGAGGTGCTGGCCGAGCTGCTCCAGGAGGTGGCGGGCCGCCACACCGTCGTGGGCCGCCGCCTGGGCCGCAAGGACGCCGCCACGGCCGCCGGCGCCGCCGGCGCGACGGTGGCCCTGCTCGGCGCCGCCGCCGCGGTCCGCCGCGCCCGGCGCCGCCGCGGCCTGTGACCCGCGGGCCCGGGCCCCCTACCGGCCCGGGCCGGGACGGGGCCCCGCCCCGGTAGGGGGCTCCCAACCGGGGCGGCGGGCCCCGGGCGAAACGGCTATTCCGCCGTACCGGCGGCTAGGGCACGATGGGGACCATGGCACCGCACTTCGACCACCCCGGCGAGCAGGCCGCTCAGGACCCCATCCGGCTGCTCGAGATCCGTGAGACCCCGCTCTCGATCGACGAGGTCTTCCAGGCCGTCGGCGACGACTCCACGGGAGGCACCACCCTCTTCGTCGGGACGGTGCGCAACCACGACGGGGGCGCCGACGTCGACTCGCTCGGCTACTCCTGCCACCCGACGGCCCAGGCCGAGATGCGCCGGATCGCCGACCGTGTCGTGGCGAAGTACCCGGTCCGCGCCCTGGCGGCCGTGCACCGCATCGGCGACCTGGCCGTGGGCGACCTGGCCGTGGTCGTCGCCGTCTCCTGCCCGCACCGGGGCGAGGCCTTCGAGGCCTGCCGCATGCTGATCGACGACCTCAAGCACGAGGTCCCGATCTGGAAGCACCAGACCTTCGCGGACGGCACCGAGGAGTGGGTCGGCGCCTGCTGAACCAGGCGGTACGCCCCACCGGGGGGCCGGGTTCCGGCCCCTCACCCGCAGGGAGTAGCCTCACCCCCGTTCGGCCGCGCAACACGCCCTCGATTTGCGTAACCCCCTCCCGGGCACGAGCGTTGAAGCCACCAACGACACGCACTTTCGGGGCAGGGAGGCACGTCCATGGCATCACTGGTGTGGCTGCTGATTCCGCTGTTCGCCGCCATCGGGGCCGCGATATGGGGCAGCTGGGCGGCGCGCGACCGCACCCAGGGCGACATATCCGAGCTGGCCGGTTACGCCAGGTTCCGAGAGGCCATGGACCGCGCCGACCGGTCCGGGACGAACGAAAAGGCACACTCCGGTTCCGACGCCGTCTGACGCGTCCCGTGAGTCCCCTCCCGTCCCCGACAGGCCCGCTGACCAGGCCCCGGCTGAGAATCCCGTGAGAGTTCCGCCCGCGGGCCCCGTACCCGACCGGCCCCACGGGCCGCCCGGTCGGGCCGTCCCGTACTGTCGGTCCATGCCACGCCGCACCGCGACGATGCTCGCTTCCTTCCTCGTGCTGTTCGCGCTGCTCTGCGCGGGCGTCTTCATCAAGGTCCCCTACTCCGAGATGAGCCCGGGCCCGACGGTGAACACGCTGGGAGACTCGCGCGGTGAGCCGGTCCTCAACATCGGGGGCCACAAGACCTACCCCACCAGCGGCCACCTCAACATGACCACGGTCCGCGTCACCGGCGCCGACTACGACATGAACCTGCTGGAAGCGGTGTACGGCTGGCTGGCCGACGACAACATCGTCGTGCCGCACGAGAACCTCTACCCGAACGGCAAGACGGACAAGGAATCCACGCAGGAGAACGCCGAGGAGTTCAGCCAGTCGCAGGAGAGCGCCAAGGTGGCCGCCCTCAAGCAGCTCGGCATCCCGGTCTCCGCCCGCGTCGTCGTCTCCACCGTCGTCAAGGGCAGCCCCTCCGAGGGCAAGCTGCACGCCGGGGACGTCATCAAGGAGGTGGACGGCGCCGCCGTCACCGCCCCGGGCGACGTCGCCAAGCTCGTGACCAAGCACAAGCCCGGCGAGCCCGTCGTGTTCACCATCGTGCCCGCCCCCGAGGCCGCCGAGGCCGAGAAGGCGAACCGCGAGCCCACCACCACGTCGAAGGTCACCATCACCGCGGGCAAGGCGGAGGACGACGGCCACGCCATCGTCGGCATCCGGGCCGGAACCGACCACACCTTCCCGTTCCCGATCGACATCAAGCTCGCCGACGTCGGCGGCCCGAGCGCCGGCCTGATGTTCGCCCTCGGCATCGTCGACAAGCTCACCCCCGAGGACCTCACCGGCGGCAAGTTCATCGCCGGCACCGGAACCATCGACGACGAGGGCAAGGTCGGCCCCATCGGCGGCATCCAGATGAAGACCATCGGCGCCCGCAAGGCCGGGGCCGAGTACTTCCTGACCCCGGCCGAGAACTGCGCCTCCGCCGCCTCGCACACGCCCGACGGCCTGACCCTGGTGAAGGTCTCGACCATCGGCGACGCCACGAAGGCCCTGGAGAAGATCGGCAAGGGGGACACGGCCGGACTGCCGAAGTGCTCGGCGTCCTGACCGCGCCCCGCCCCCGCCCCCGCCGACGGCCCGGCCGCCGGGCCGTCTAGCCGAGGAAGGTCGCCGCCAGCGCTTCGGCCAGGCCCGGCACCAGGCCCGCGCCGGTCAGCACCTCGCTCGAGGAGTCCTTGTCGCGCAGCCGTACGGCCGACTCGCGCGAGCCGTCGCGCAGGACGCCCACCGTCAGGCGGACCTCCTGCCGCTCGGGGTGGTCGGCGACCCACTGGGTCAGCTGCTTGTCGCTGAGCCCCGCCGGTACGGAGGCCTCCGCTGACGGCGGCAGCATCAGCCGCTCCACCGTCAGCGCGCACCCCACGACCGCGTCGGGCCAGGCGATGGTCCCCAGGAACTTGTCCAGCGGGGTCCCGGCCGGCACCTCCTCCTGCTCGATGGGGGTCAGCTGGCTCTTGCCGGTGTCGTCCTGGTCGAGGCCGAGCTGCCCCGCGAGCCGGGGCTCCTGCCTGCGCAGCCGGGCCGTGTCGACCAGGGCGAACAGCCGGGCCGGCTTGTCCCAGCCGAGGGTGGAGGCGTACTCGTCGATCTCGAGGACGGCGCGGGTGAGCGGACCGGCCGCCATGGGGGTGCCTGGGGAGGGCGAAAGGTTGGACATGGACAACATCCTGCCTCCTTTCCCCCCGATACCGGGAACTGACTAAAGCCTCAGTAAGTTGCATGGGTGGGCCCTACGATCGTGGGCCCAGGACCAGACACAGCGACTTTCGAGGTGCGCACCTTGGCTTTCCAGATGCCGGACCGCGGCGGAGGCCCCTCCGGGCCACGGATGAGAGTCGGCCGCCCGTCCCGGCGTGCCCGGACTCTTCTGACGACCCTGGGCGTCCTTGCCGTCCTGGCGATGGCGTTCGTCATGTTCGCCGGGTTCTGGACGGACTGGCTCTGGTTCCGCTCCGTCAAGTACTCCTCGGTCTTCACCACCACCCTGTGGACCAAGATCGGGCTCTTCGCGGTGTTCGGCCTGCTGATGGCCGCTGCCGTCGGGCTGAACATCTGGCTGGCGCACCGGCTGCGGCCGCCGCTCAGCGCGATGTCGATGGAGCAGCAGAGCCTCGACCGCTACCGGATGAGCGTCGCCCCGTACAAGAAGTGGCTGCTCCTCGCCATCGCCGTGATCGTGGGGCTGATCGCGGGCGCGTCGGCGGCCGGCCAGTGGAAGACCTGGCTGATGTACGTGAACGGGGTGCCCTTCGGCAAGAAGGACCCCCAGTTCCACCTGGACGTGTCGTTCTACACCTTCGACCTGCCCTGGTACCGCTTCCTGCTCGGCTTCGGCTTCGCCGCGGTCGTGCTGTCGGTGATCGCCGCCGTCGTCGTGCACTACCTGTACGGCGGACTGCGCGTGACCAGCCCGGGCGCCCGGGCCACCGCCGCGGCGACCGGGCACCTGTCGGTGCTGCTCGGCCTCTTCGTCACCCTGAAGGCGCTCGCGTACTGGCTCGACCGGTACGGCCTCGCCGTGAAGTCCAGCGACTTCAAGGCCGCCGACAACTGGGCGGGCCTGCGCTACGTCGACGCCAACGCCTACCTCCCGGCGAAGACGATCCTCGTCGCCATCGCGGCGATCTGCGCGGTGCTGTTCTTCGCCACCCTGTGGCGGCGCACCTGGCAGCTGCCCGTCATCGGCTTCGGCCTGATGGTCCTCTCCGCGATCCTCATCGGCGGGCTGTACCCGGCGATCGTGCAGAAGTTCCAGGTCCAGCCGAACGAGCAGGCCAAGGAATCGCCGTACGTCGAGAAGAACATCAAGGCGACGCGGGACGCCTACGGCATCGAGGGAGCGGACGTCGGGGAGTACCCGGGCGTGCCGCAGACCGAGGACCGGACCAAGCTGCGGCCGGTGGCCGACAGCACGGCCAGCCTGCGCCTCCTCGACCCGAACATCGTCTCGCCGGCCTTCCAGCAGCTCCAGCAGGTCAAGGGCTACTACGGCTTCCCGTCCACGCTGGCGGTCGACCGGTACGAGGGCCAGGACACGGTCATCGGGCTCCGCGAGCTGAACATCGGCGGCATCCCGAAGAACAACTGGATCAACGACCACTTCAAGTACACGCACGGCTACGGCGTGGTCGCGGCCAAGGGCACCACCGTCAAGGACGGCGCCCCCGACTTCACCCAGTCCGACCTCCCCTCCAAGGGCATGTTCGGCACGGACTTCGAGCAGCGCATCTACTACGGCGAGCAGACGAAGCAGTACTCGATCGTCGGCGGTCCGCAGAAGGAGCTCGACTACTCGGACGACAGGGGCGAGAAGGAGACCAGTTACGAGGGCCGTTCCGGGGTCAACCTGGACAACCCCGTCAACCGGGCCGCGTACGCGCTCGCCTTCAGCGAGCCGCAGATCCTGTACTCGGGCGCCATCGGCGAGGGTTCGCGGATCCTCTACAACCGCACGCCCAAGGACCGCGTCGAGGCCGTCGCGCCCTGGCTGACCATCGACGGGGCCCCGTACCCGGCCGTGGTCGAGGGCCGCATCAAGTGGATCGTCGACGCCTACACCACGACGAACGGCTACCCGTACGCCTCGCGGACCACGCTCGGCCAGAGCACCGCGGACTCGCTGACCAACAGCCAGCGCGCGGTGGTGGCGCAGGAGAACCAGGTCAACTACATCCGCAACTCGGTGAAGGCCACGGTCGACGCCTACGACGGCACCGTCGACCTGTACCAGTGGGACACCAAGGACCCGGTGCTGAAGACCTGGATGAAGGCCTTCCCGGGCACGGTCAAGCCCAGGAGCGAGATCTCCAAGCCGCTCATGGACCACCTGCGCTACCCGCAGGACCTCTTCAAGGTCCAGCGCGAGCTGCTGACCCGCTACCACGTCACGGACCCGCAGACCTTCCTCAGCGGCAGTGAGGCCTGGGCCGTCCCGGACGACCCGACGACCAAGGCCGGTACGGCGGTTCCGCCGTACTACCTGTCGATGAAGATGCCGGGCCAGCCGGAGAAGGACCAGGTCTTCTCGCTCACGACGACCTTCACGCCGAACGAGCGGCCCAACCTGAGCGCCTTCATGGCGGTCAACGCCGATCCCGGCACCAAGGACTACGGCAAGATCCGCATCCTGAAGATGCCGACCAGCAAGCCGCCGGACGGCCCCGGCCAGGTCCAGAGCAAGTTCCAGTCGGAGCCGAAGATCGCCGAGTCGATCCGCCTGCTGCGCGGCGGCGACTCGGAGATCGAGTACGGCAACCTGCTCGCGGTCCCGATGGACGGCGGCATGCTCTACGTGGAGCCGGTGTACGTGCGCAGCTCCGGGCTGAAGTACCCGCTGCTGCGCAAGGTGCTGGTGACCTACGGCGGACAGACGGCCTTCGAGGACACCCTGGAGAAGGCGCTGAGCGTGGTCTTCGGAGCCGAGGCCCCGACCACGCCCACCACGCCGACGCCGCCGACCACCCCGACGAACCCGAACACCCCGCCGACCGGGCAGGACCCGACGGTCAAGGCGGCCCTCGCCGACGCCCAGAAGGCCGTCGAGGAGGCCGACAAGGCCATGAAGGCGGGCGACTGGGCGGCGTACGGCAAGGCGCAGAGCGACCTCCAGGCGGCGCTGAAGCGGGCGGTCGAAGCCGAGGCGAAGCTGACGGCGCCCAAGCCGGCCGGGTAGGCGGTGCGGACAACGCCGTAACGGTTCCGTCCCGCGTCGTGATACTGTGGTTTCACCGACGCGGGGTGGAGCAGCTCGGTAGCTCGCTGGGCTCATAACCCAGAGGTCGCAGGTTCAAATCCTGTCCCCGCTACTGAAGACGAAGGCCCGGATCCCATGGGATCCGGGCCTTCGTCATGTCCGGAGCCGCCGAACGGGCGCGGCTGGGGGACACGGGGTCACTGGGGCGGGTGAGTTGGGGTATGAGCGTGTTTGACTTGTCTCTCTGTGGGCATGTCGACAAAACGCTGTAGTGACCTCACTGGCTGCGACATACCAGGTGTACGCGGGTAGCAGGTGATGCGACGATGGGATTTATGGGGGACAGGTCAACTCTGCTGGAGACAGGGCGGTTTGTGAGGGCGGAGGCCGAGTCGGGCACGGGAACGGGCAAGGCCGCTCCGACCGTTAACGCGCAGACCGCACTGACCGATGCGGATTTCGCGGCAGAAGCGTTCGGAGACGCGGAGGGCGCCACCGACGCCGAGCTGGAGGCCCGTCACCGGGTGGCCGCCGACAAGGGCGACCCGGGCGCCATGAGCGTGCTCGGCGCGCTGCTGCTGCGCCGCGGCGACCTCGCCGGGGCGGAGCCCTACCTGCGCGGCGCCACCGCCGCCGGCGACCGCGCCGCCGCCAACAACCTCGGGGTCCTGCTCCTCCAGCGGGGCTACCCCGAGGAGGCCGCGGGCTGGTGGCGGGTCGCCGCCGTCGCCGGCTCCGCCCCCGCCGCGCACGCCCTGGGACGCCACTACCGCGAGCGCGGTGACGAGCCCGCCGCCGAGTACTGGCTGCGCCAGGCGGCGGAGTCCGGGCACGCCCTGGGCGCGTACGGCCTGGCCGACCTGCTGGAACACCGGGGGGACAAGGGCATCGAGCGCTGGTACCGGGCCGCCGCCGAGCAGGGGCACCGCGAGGCCGCGTACCGGCTCGCCCGCCATCTGCGCAAGGGCGACCCCGCCGAGGCCGAGCAGTGGTACCGCCAGGCCGCCGCGCGCGGACACCGGCGCGCCGGGCTGCACCTGGGCGCCCTGCTGGAGGCGCGCGGCGAGCTGAAGGAGGCCGGCCGCTGGTACCTGAGCTCCGCCAAGCAGGGCGAGGCCCGGGCGGCGTGCGCCCTGGGCTTCCTGCTGCGCGACGCCGGCGACGAGGACAGCGCGGCCGCCTGGTGGCACCGGGCGGCACAGGACGGCGACGGCAACGCGGCGAACGCCCTGGGCGCGCTGCACGCGGCCCGCGGCGAGACCCAGACGGCCGAGAAGTGGTACCGGGTCGCGATGGACGCGGGCGATCACAACGGCGCCTACAACCTCGCCCTCCTCTGTGCCGCCCAGGAGCGGACCGCGCAGGCCGAGCAGTGGTACCGGCGGGCGGCCTACGCCGGCCACCGCGAGGCCGCCAACGCGCTCGCGATCATGCTGCTCCAGGCCGGGGACGCGGCGGGCGCCGAGCCCTGGTTCTCCAAGGCGGCGGAGGCGGGCAGCGTCGACGCCGCCTTCAACCTCGGGATCCTCTTCGCCAGCCGCGACGAGGACCGCTCCGCGCTGAAGTGGTACGAGCGGGCCGCGGCGGCCGGGCACACCGACGCCGCGCTCCAGGTCGGGATCGCCCTGGTGCGCGACGGCGAGGAGCGGGCCGCCGAGCGGCACCTGCGGTGCGCGGCGGGCGGCGGCAGCGCGGAGGCGGCGTTCCGCCTGGCGTCCCTGCTGGAGTCGCTGGCCCCGCCGCCGGAGCCGGTGGCCCTCGGCGAGCCCGTCGGCGGCGCGGCCCGCACCGAGAGCGAGGAGTGGTACGAGCGTGCCGCCGAGCAGGGCCACCGGCGGGCCCAGGTGCGGGTCGGCATGCTCGCCGCCGCCCGGGGCGACCTCGCGGTGGCCGCCCGGTGGTACCGGGAGGCGGCCGAGGCGGGCTCGCGCAACGGCGCCTTCAACCTGGGGCTGCTGCTGGCCCGCGAGGGCAACGAGCCCGAGGCGGCCCTGTGGTGGACCCGCGCGGCGGTGGCCGGGCACGGCCGGGCCGCGCTGCGGCTGGGGCTGCTCGCGGCCCGGCACGGCGATCTGGCGGAGGGGCAGAAGTGGTGCGTGCGGGCCATGGAGCTGGGGCCGGCCGAGGTGTCCGAGCGCGCCGCCCGGCTGCGCGACGCGCTGGCGGAGGAGCTGTCCGCCTGAACGCCCCGTGCGGGGCGCCGGCCAACTGATTTGCATCTGCCGGGTGGCCTCCCGTAGAGTCGGGTTTACCGACGCGGGGTGGAGCAGCTCGGTAGCTCGCTGGGCTCATAACCCAGAGGTCGCAGGTTCAAATCCTGTCCCCGCTACTGAAGGCCCGAGGCCCGGATCCCCTGGATCCGGGCCTCGAGTCGTTTCTGATCGCGAAGACGGCATGCGGGAAGGGCGGGAGGCCCGGAGCCTCCCGCCCTTCTCGCGTCGTGTCCCGCGTCGTTTCTAGGCGCCCGCGCAGTTGGGGCAGACCCCGCGGTAGGTCACCTCGACCGCCGAGACCGTGAAGCCGAAGCGCTCGCCGTCGGGCAGGTCCGCCAGCGGGTCGCCCGCCGGGTGCACGTCCCGGATGGCACCGCACTGGGCGCAGACCAGGTGGTGGTGGGGGCGGTGGGCGTTCGGGTCGTACCGCTTGGCACGCCGGTCCGTCGAGACTTCCAGGACCTCGCCGAGCGAGACCAGCTCGCCCAAGGTGTTGTAGACCGTGGCTCGAGAAATCTCCGGCAGTTTGGTCACAGCGCGTGCGTGCACCTCGTCTGCCGTCAGGTGAACGTGGTCACCGTCGAGCACCTCGGCCACGACGCGGCGCTGGGCCGTCATGCGCCAGCCGCGTCCGCGAAGTCGTTCCAGCAGGTCACTCATACACGCCAGCCTAACAGCGGGGACTCGGTGCAGATCCCGAACCGGTGTGGACTTGGATGTGCGCTTGACTTAGACAAAGTCCATTGTAGGATCGGGTACAACACACGGCGAGGACAGGACACGCAGGAATGACGCAGGAGGCGCACGTGACGCAGGGACCGCTCACCACGGAGGCCGGGGCGCCGGTCGCCGACAACCAGAACAGCGAGACCGCCGGTCCCGGCGGCCCGGTTCTGGTCCAGGACCAGCTCCTGCTGGAGAAGCTCGCGCACTTCAACCGCGAGCGCATCCCGGAGCGCGTGGTGCACGCCCGCGGTGCCGGTGCCTACGGCACCTTCACGGTGACGGCCGACGTCACCCGGTACACCCGCGCCAAGTTCCTCTCCGAGGTCGGCAAGCAGACCGAGACCTTCCTGCGCTTCTCCACCGTCGCCGACAGCCTCGGCGGCGCCGACGCGCGCCGCGACCCGCGCGGCTGGGCGCTGAAGTTCTACACCGAAGAGGGCAACTACGACCTCGTCGGCAACAACACCCCGGTCTTCTTCATCCGGGACGCCATCAAGTTCCCCGACTTCATCCACACCCAGAAGCGCGACCCGTACACGGGCTCGCAGGAGCCGGACAACGTCTGGGACTTCTGGGGCCTGTCGCCCGAGTCCACCCACCAGGTGACCTGGCTGTTCGGTGACCGCGGCATCCCGGCGTCCTACCGCCACATGAACGGCTACGGCTCGCACACGTTCCAGTGGAACAACGAGGCCGGCGAGGTCTTCTGGGTCAAGTACCACTTCAAGACCGACCAGGGCATCAAGAACCTCACCCAGGCCGAGGCCAACCGGCTCGCCGGCGAGGACCCGGACTCCCACCAGCGCGACCTGCGCGAGTCCATCGAGCGGGGCGACTTCCCGACCTGGACCGTGCAGGTCCAGATCATGCCGGCGGCCGAGGCGGCGGACTACCGCTTCAACCCGTTCGACCTCACCAAGGTGTGGCCGCACGAGGACTACCCGCCGATCGAGATCGGCAAGCTGGAGCTCAACCGCAACCCGGAGAACGTCTTCGCCGAGGTCGAGCAGTCCATCTTCTCCCCGGCGCACTTCGTCCCCGGCATCGGTCCGTCCCCGGACAAGATGCTCCAGGGCCGTCTCTTCGCGTACGGCGACGCGCACCGCTACCGCGTCGGCATCAACGCCGACCACCTGCCGGTGAACCGCCCGCACGCCACCGAGGCGCGCACCAACTCCCGTGACGGCTTCCTCTACGACGGCCGCCACAAGGGCGCGAAGAACTACGAGCCGAACAGCTTCGGCGGCCCCTTCCAGACGGACCGCGCGCTGTGGCAGTCCACCCCGGTGACCGGCGGCACGGGCAACCACGCCACGCCGTCGCACGCCGAGGACGACGACTTCGTCCAGGCCGGCAACCTCTACCGCCTGTTCTCCGAGGAGGAGAAGACCCGTCTGATCGAGAACCTGTCCGGCTTCATAGCCAAGGTCTCGCGTGACGACATCGTCGAGCGTGCGATCGACAACTTCCGTCAGGCGGACGGAGACTTCGGCAAGCGGCTCGAGGTCGCGGTCCAGGCCCTGCGCGGCTGACGCTCCCTTGCCGGGGGCTGAAGGGCCGGACCCCGTCGGGGTCCGGCCCTCCGGCCTACGCGGGCACGGCCCGGCGGGCCGGAACCCAGCAGCGGATGACGTCGCGTACGGAGACGATGCCCACCGGGCCGCCGTCCTCCAGCACGATCAGATGCCGGAACCCGCCGTGTGCCATCGCCTCCGCGGCCTCCTGCACGGTGGCGTCGGGGGTGCAGAAGACGACGTTGTTCGTGGTGTGGGCGCCCACCGACTCCCGGTCGGGGTCGTGGCCCGCGCCGATCGAGTTCAGGATGTCGCGCTCGGTCAGGATGCCGATGCCGCTGTGGTCGGGATCGAGGACGACGGCCGCGCCGACGCGCCGGCCGGACATCAGGCAGGCCGCCTGACGCAGGGAGTGGGCGGGGCCGAGGGTGAGGATCACGGTGCTCATGGCGTCGCGGACGAGCATGAAGGGAGCCACCTCCTGGGGTGAGCCCCCGCCGGGTCGGTGCGGTGCGTGGCGGGCCTCCACTTAGAGAAGCCGTTCACAAGCGCACAAGCGGGGGGATCCTCAGATTCCCACGCACACGGAAAGTCATCAAGGGGGCACGCTCGGCGCGTACGGGCGCCGCGCGCGGGCGCTCGGGGCGTGCGGTCGCTCAGGCCGCGCGGTTGAGGAAGCCGAGCATCTCCTCGTGCAGCAGCCCGTTCGACGCCGCCGCGTTGCCGCCGTCCACGCCCTCGACCCCGTCCAGGCTGGTGAACCGGCCGCCCGCCTCCTGGACCACGACCGCGATGGCGGCCATGTCCCACAGGTTCAGCTCCGGCTCGGCGCACAGGTCCAGCGAACCCTCGGCGACCATCATGTACGGCCAGAAGTCGCCGTAGGCCCGGGTGCGCCAGCAGGCGCGCGTCAGGTCCAGGAAGCCGGGGAGCCGGCCCTGCTCCTCCCAGCCGCTCAGCGAGGAGTACGCGAACGAGGCGTCGCCCAGGGAGGCCACCTTCGACACGCCGATCGGCCCGGACGGCTCGCCCAGCGCGCCGCCCGCGAAGGCGCCCCCGCCCTGCGAGGCCCACCAGCGCCGGCCCAGCGCCGGGGCCGAGACGACGCCGACGACCGGGCGGAACACCCCGTCCCCGCCCTCGGCCATGAGGGAGATCAGCGTCGCCCAGACGGGCACGCCGCGCACGTAGTTCTTCGTCCCGTCGATCGGGTCCACGACCCAGCGGCGCGGGCCCTCGCCCTTGAGCCCGTACTCCTCGCCCAGGATCGCGTCGCCGGGCCGCGCGGCCAGGATGCCGGCCCGCACGACCTCCTCGGCGGCCTTGTCGGCCTCGCTCACGGGGGTCATGTCCGGCTTCGTCTCGACCTGGAGGTCCAGGGCGCGGAACCGCTGCATCGTCGCGGCGTCCGCCGCGTCGGCGAGTTCGAGGGCAAGGCGCAGGTCATCGGCATACGTGGACATGGCCGAACAGTACCGAGACCGCCGCCCCCCGGCGAACGGGGTCCACAGTGCGGCCGGGACGCGCCCTTGACAGGATCTGGCGGCCCGTCAACTCTGGCGGAGAGGCCCGGACGGCGATCCCCGCGGGGAGGTGGCGATGGCGACGGCCCGTGAGTCCCTGCTGCGGGCGGCCGAGGCCGCGCTGGCCGCGCGGCCCTGGCCGGCGGTGCGGATGGTCGAGGTCGCGGCCGCCGCCGGAGTGTCGCGCCAGACCCTCTACAACGAGTTCGGCGGCAAGGCGGGCCTGGGCCGGGCCCTGGTGCGGCGCGCCGCCGACTGGTACCTGGACGGGGTGGACGGCGCGCTGGCCGCCCCGGCCGCGCACAGCTCCGCCGAGCGGCTCGCCGCCGTCGCCGAGTGGACCGTACGGGCGGCCCGCGCGCGGGCTCTCGTACGGGCCCTGCTGACCGGTTCCTGGGGGCCGGCCCTGCCGGCGCCGCCCGCCGCGGGGAGCCGGCAGGCGCTCGGACCGGGGGAGCTGACCCGGGCGGCCCGCGACCGGGCCGCCGCCGCGCTGCCGCAGGAGCCGGCGCGCCGCTGCGAGCTCGCCGTACGGATCGCGCTGTCCTACGTGGTCGCGCCGGGGGAGCCGGGCCAGGAGCCGGCGGCGGGGGCGGAGCTGCTGGGGCTGCTCAGTGCGCCGAGCCGGAGAGCTGGAGGCCGATGACGCCGAGGATCACCAGCGTGATCGAGACGAGCTTGAGGGTGGAGACCAGGTCGCCGAGGAAGACCATGCCGTAGATCGCCGTCCCGGCCGCCCCGATGCCCGTCCACACCGCGTACGCCGGCCCCACGTCCAGCTTCTTGAGCGCCAGGGTCAGCAGTCCGAAGCTGCCGAGCGCGAAGCACGCGAAGGCGATCGTCGGCCACAGCCGGGTGAACCCGTGCGACAGCTTGAGGCACACCGCGAAACCCGTTTCCAGGAACCCGGCGACCACGACCAGCAGCCACGCCATGGCGTATGCCTCCCCGCGTCACGTGACTCGGCGTCACTTGGTGCGATTATGCATTTACCAGACGCGGCCCGGGGCAAACCCCGCCGATGGCCGGCCCGCTGCCCGCCGGGGCGCCTCAGTCGCCCTCGCGCCGCTCGCGGGTCTCCAGCAGACGCCGCAGCGAGTACAGCCGGGCGGGGTCCGCGTGGCCGTCCTCCACCCACTGGTCGAGCGCGCAGTCGGGCTCGTCGTGGCTGCACGCGCGCGGGCACCCCTCGGTCCCCGGCACCAGGTCCGGGAAGGCCAGGACCACCCGGGACGGGTCCACGTGGTGCAGGCCGAAGGAGCGCACGCCCGGCGTGTCGATGACCCAGCCGTCCCCGGAGGGCAGCGGCAGGGCCAGCGCCGAGGTGGTGGTGTGCCGGCCCCGGCCGGTGACGGCGTTGACGTGGCCGGTGGCGCGCTGGCGGCCCGCGCCGACCAGCGAGTTCACCAGGGTGGTCTTGCCGACGCCGGAGTGGCCGACGAAGGCGGTGATCCGGCCCTCCAGGCGCTCGCGCACCCGCTCGGCGGCGTCGCCCAC
The DNA here is from genome assembly GCF_040651895.1 of Streptomyces sp. NPDC048352. Taxonomy (NCBI): domain Bacteria; kingdom Bacillati; phylum Actinomycetota; class Actinomycetes; order Kitasatosporales; family Streptomycetaceae; genus Streptomyces; species Streptomyces sp. NPDC048352. The sequence goes on along the minus strand of NZ_JBEZKZ010000030.1, from coordinate 48,988 downwards.
CGCCAGCTCCTCGCGGTTGGTGACCACGTAGTTCACGCCGAGCGTCGCGTAGATCTCCAGGATCTTGTCGGCGGAGGTCAGGTCGGACTTGGTGAGCACCAGCAGCGGCTCCAGTCCGGCGTCGTACGCGGCCACCAGGCAGCGGTCGATCATCCGGGGCCGCGGCTCCGGGTCGGCCAGCGCCGTGACGATGGCCAGCTGGTCGGCGTTGGCGACGACCACCCGCTCGTACGGGTCGTCGTCGTCCGCGGTGCGCCGCAGGACGGACCTGCGCTCCTGGATCCGCACGATCCGCGCGAGGGTGTCCTTCTTGCCGGACAGGTCCCCGACGAGCGACACCCGGTCGCCGACGACCGCTGCCTTGCGGCCCAGCTCGCGGGCCTTCATGGCGGTGATCTTGCGGTCCTCGACCAGGCAGGTCAGCCGGCCGCGGTCCACGGTGAGGACGAAGCCGTCGGCGGCGTCCTCGTGTTTGGGCCGGATGCTCGTCCTGGCCCGGTTGCCCTTGGGGTTCGGGCGCTGGCGGATGTCGTCCTCGTCGGTGTGCTTGCCGTACCTGCGCATGGCGGTCCCCTACGCTCCCGCTCCCGTCGTGCCTCGCGGAGCTTGACCGAGCATGTCGGCCCACATCTTCGGGAAGTCCGGCAGGGTCTTCGCGGTCGTCTCCACGTTCTCGACCCGCACGCCCGCCACGGCCAGGCCGATCACCGCGCCCGCGGTGGCCATGCGGTGGTCGTCGTAGGTGTGGAAGACACCGCCGCGCAGCGGGCGCGGACGGATGCGCAGCCCGTCGGCGGTCTCGGTGACGTCGCCGCCGAGGCCGTTGATCTCCGCCGTCAGCGCCGCCAGGCGGTCCGTCTCGTGCAGCCGCAGGTGCGCCACCCCGCGCAGGACCGATTCCGAGTCGGCCAGCGCCGCGACCGCGGCGATGCCCGGGGTCAGCTCGCCGACCTCGCTCAGGTCCACGTCGATGCCGTGGATCTTCCCGGTGCCGGTGAAGACCAGGCCCGCGTCGGTCAGCTCGCAGGAGCCGCCCATCTCGGTGAAGATCCGGCGCAGCGCGTCACCGGGCTGCGTGGTGCGGCGCGGCCAGTCCGGGACGGTGACCGTGCCGCCGGTGATCAGGGCCGCGGCCAGGAAGGGCTGGGCGTTGGACAGGTCGGGCTCGACGACCATGTCGCGGCCGAGCAGCGCGCCCGGCGTCACCCGCCACACGTCCTTCTCGCCGCCGGCCTCGGGGGTGTCGACCTGGGCGCCCGCCGCGCGCAGCATCTCGACGGTCATCCGGATGTGCGGCATCGACGGCAGGTTGCCGCCCACGTGCCGGACTTCCACGCCCTGGTTGAAGCGCGGGGCGGAGAGCAGTAGCGCCGAGACGAACTGCGAGGAGTTGGAGGCGTCGATCTCGACCGTGCCGCCCTCCAAGGCCCCGCCGCCCTGGACGGTCATCGGCAGCGCGCCGCGGCCGTCGTCGTCGATCCGGGCGCCGAGGGTGCGCAGGGCGGTGATGACCTGGCCGAGCGGACGCTCGTAGGAGCGCGGGTCGCCGTCGAAGCGGATGTCGCCGTCGGCGAGGGTGGCCAGGGGCGGCAGGAAGCGCATGACCGTGCCCGCGTTGCCCACGTCGACGGTGGCCGGGCCGTGCAGGGCGGCCGGGATGATCCGCCAGGCCTCGCCGCTGTCGCCGTCGGCGGAGCTGGAGGAGACGGTCTCCTCGATGCCGACGCCCAGCGCGCGCAGCGCGTCCGACATCAGCTGGGAGTCGCGCGAGCGCAGCGGCCGGCGCACCCAGCCCGGCTCGGCCGCGAGGGCGGCGAGCACGAGGGCCCGGTTGGTGACCGATTTCGACCCCGGCACGGTGACGGTGGCGTGGACGGCCCCGTCCGCGAGCGGAGCGGGCCAGAGGTCATGGAGCGCGGGGGTCTCGGTCATGGCCCTTACTTTAGTGGCTCCCCACCGCCCCCGATCTGGATCGGGGCGCCGTCTCAGAGGGCGAGCAGCCAGCGCCCGCCGCCGATGAGGCAGCACAGGGTGACCGTGTGGAACATGAGCAGCCAGGCGACGGGGTGGACGTGCGTGAGCCGGCCCAGCTGGTCGGCGTCCGACTCCGGCGCGCCGCCGTGCCGGCGCTTGGCCTGGAGCTCGAACACCGGACGCACCGCGCCCAGCAGCAGGAACCAGACCACCGCGTACGCGAACGCCGCCTGCACGGCTGCCGGGGCCAGCCAGGACACCAGCAGGAACGCCCCGCCGGTCAGCACCACCGTCAGCAGCCCGTACGCGTTGCGGATCATCACCAGCAGCGCCACCAGCAGCGCGGTCGCCGCCCACAGCAGCAGCGTGACGCGGTGCGCCGACAGCAGGGCCGCCCCGCCCAGGCCCAGCAGCGCGGGCGCCGTGTAGCCGGCGGCCAGGGTCAGGACCATCCCGAGCCCGGTCGGCTTGCCCCAGCTGACGGTGACCCCGCTGGTGTCGGAGTGCAGCCGGATCCCGGAGAGCCTGCGCCCCGTCAGCAGGGCCACCAGCCCGTGGCCGCCCTCGTGCGCGATGGTGATCGCGTTGCGGGCCGGCAGCCACAGCGCCCGGGGCGCGACGGCCGCGAGCGCGGCCAGGCCCGTCACCACCACCAGCCACCAGGGGGCCGGCGCCTGTATTCCGGTGAGCCGGTCCCACAGGCCGGCTGTCGTGCTGCTGTCCATGGAGTGGCTGGCTCCTTGCGGTCGGGGGTCGGTGCCATGGCAGTGTGTCAGCCATGTGCGGAAGGTTTGCGGCGAGTCGGACGCCCCAGGAGCTGGCGGGGATATTCGGGATCGAGCGGTGGGAGCCGAGCGAGACCCTCGCCCCCGACTGGAACGTGGCGCCGACGAAGGAGGTCCACGTCGTCCTCGACCGTCCCCTCAAAGACGCGCGCGACCCGCGTCCGGTTCGCCAGCTGCGGACGCTGAAGTGGGGCCTGGTCCCCTCCTGGGCGAAGGACCCCGAGGGCGCGGCCCGGATGATCAACGCCCGGTCCGAGACCCTGCACGAGAAGCCCTCCTTCCGCCGCCCCTTCGCACAGCGCCGCTGCATCGTCCCGGCCGACGGGTACTACGAGTGGGTCACCGCGCACGACGAGCGGCAGCTGGAGGTCGAGGGCAGGAAGAAGCGGGCCCGCAAGCAGCCCTACTTCGTGCTCCCCGCCGACGGCTCCGTCTTCGCGATGGCCGGGATCTACGAGTTCTGGCGCGACGCGACCCTGCCCGCCGACCACCCGCGGGCCTGGTGGGCCACCTGCTCGGTGATCACCGCCGAGGCCGAGACCACCCCGCTCGGGGTCGCGCCCGCGGAGGGACCGCGCTCGCTCTCCGAGATCCACCCGCGCATGCCGCTGATGCTGACCCCCGACCGCTGGGACGCCTGGCTCGACCCCGCCCGCACCGACGAGCAGGGCCTGCGGGACCTGCTGGCACCCCCGCCCGGCGGGCTGATGCGGGCCTACCCCGTCTCCACGGCCGTGAGCAACGTGCGCAACAACGGGCCGGAGCTGCTGGGAGAGCTGGCCGCGCCGGAGGAGGGCACGCTCTTCTGAGGGCAGGCCGTGTCCCACCGGCCGGGGCGGGCCGCCCGCCCGGCAGGATGGGCCCATGACCCCGCGCACCGAGAGCGTCGACACCCCGGCCGGCGAGGCCCGGATCACCTGGCACGCCGCCCGCTCCGCCCGGCTCGTGCTGGCCCTGGGCCACGGAGCCGGCGGCGGCATCGAGGCCCGCGACCTCCAGGCCCTGGCCGCCGCCCTGCCCGCCCGGGACGTCACCGTGGCCCTCGTCGAGCAGCCCTGGCGGGTCGCCGGCAAGAAGGTCGCCGCCGCGCCCAAGGTGCTGGACGAGGGCTGGCGCGCCCTGTGGCCCGCGCTGGAACGGCCCGGGCAGCCCGTGGTGGCCGGCGGGCGCAGCGCCGGGGCCCGGGTGGCCTGCCGGACGGCCGCCGCGCTGGGCGCGGCCGGGGTGCTCGCGCTGGCCTTCCCCCTGCACCCGCCCGGCCGCCCCGAGAGGTCGCGCGCCGCGGAGCTGCTGGGCGCCGGGCTGCCCACGCTGGTGGTCCAGGGCGGCCGGGACCCGTTCGGGCGGCCCGGGGAGTTCCCCGAAGGGGCGTACGAACTTGCGGAGGTGCCCTTCGGCGACCACGGCTTCGCGGTGCCGAAGAAGGCCGGACCCACCCAGGAGGAGGCCCTCGCGGTGATCACCGGCGCGGTGGCCCCGTGGCTCGCCCGGCTCATCGGCTGAGCCCGGTTCCGGCCCGCCGCCGCCCCGCCCGGACCGGGACCTGACAGATTCCGGAGTGACCCGGCTCACCCGCCCCGCGCGGCCCCCGGCGGATCCCCGAACCCCTTGGTGCGCCCGGGAATGCGCTGCCGGGGCCGCCTGTTGTGGGGAGTGTCGGAACGCAGGGGAAAGACGTCGGAGGAGAGGGAGCGCATGACCCAGGTCATCAGCCAGAACCGTCCGCAGGCCGCTGACCTGGACTGGACGGTACTGCCCGCCCCCAAGCGCGGCTCGCTTCGGGCGGCGGAGGGCCGGGATGGTCGACTATTCTCCGATTCGAGCGGATCCGCTTTCGGAGCCGCCACGCTGTCGGAGGAGGTGGGTCCTGTCGCTGGGACCGACGAAGGCCAGGCACAGGAGACGACCGCGGAGCGCAACGCGCGCTTCGAGCGGGACGCCCTCGGCTACCTCGACCAGATGTACTCCGCCGCGCTGCGCATGACGCGCAACCCGGCCGACGCCGAGGACCTGGTCCAGGAGACGTACGCGAAGGCGTACGCGTCCTTCCACCAGTTCCGCGAGGGCACCAATCTCAAGGCGTGGCTCTACCGCATTCTGACCAACACGTTCATCAACTCCTACCGCAAGAAGCAGCGTGAGCCGCAGCGCAGCGCCGCGGAGGAGATCGAGGACTGGCAGCTGGCGCGCGCCGAGTCGCACATGTCGACCGGTTTGCGTTCCGCCGAATCGCAGGCGCTCGACCACCTGCCGGATTCCGATGTGAAGGAAGCGCTGCAGGCCATTCCGGAGGAGTTCCGCATCGCGGTCTATCTCGCCGACGTAGAGGGCTTTGCGTACAAGGAGATCGCGGACATCATGGGTACACCCATCGGTACGGTCATGTCGCGGCTGCATCGTGGGCGCCGTCAACTCCGCGGAATGCTGGAGGACTATGCCCGTGAGCGCGGGCTGGTCCCCGCCGGCGCGGGAGAGTCGAACGACCTGAAAGGCTCGGGCTCATGAGCTGCGGAGAGCCGCACGAGACGGAGTGCGCCGAGGTCCTGGACCATCTCTATGAGTTCCTGGACCACGAGATGCCCGACAGTGACTGCACGAAGTTCGAGACGCACTTCGGCGAGTGCAATCCCTGTCTGGAGAAGTACGGCCTGGAACAGGCCGTGAAGAAGCTGGTCAAGCGCTGCTGCGGGTCGGACGACGTGCCGACCGATCTCCGCTCCAAGGTCATGGGACGGATCGAACTGATCCGTTCGGGTCAGGCCGTGCCCGAGGGCGACATCACCGCCGGGCCGCCGGCCGGCTGAAGAGCCGGCTTCACCCACCGCTGAACTGCCGCCCCCGGAAACCGACTTCGTTCACCCGAAGGTGCTAATCCGGGGGCGTCCGTACGGCGCAATGCGAAAATGTGCCCCGCTCCGTTCGGGGGCCGACCTATTCTCCCCTCTCGGTACCGCTTCGATCCGGTACCCGGTCTGTAGGACCCCTGCGGGAGGAGAGCGCCATGCGGGTACTTCCGCCGATGGCGCGCGCCTGCGTCGTCGTCGCCGTCCTCGCCGCCGCGGCCTGCGCCGCCCCCGCCCTCCTCGCCGGGGCCTCGACGCCCTGGCCGGCCGTGGCCCTGCTGGCCCTCCTCTACCTCGGCTGCGAGCTGGTGCGGACCCGGCCGTTCCCGGGCCGCCGAACCCCCGAGGGGGCCGGCTGCTTCTTCCCGGTGGTGATGGCCGCCGTGTTCCTGCTGCCGCCGTCGGCCGCCGCGCTCGTGGCCCTGCCCGGCGGGTTCGCCCAGAGCGTCGTGCAGCGGCCCGCCGGGGTGCGCCGGGTCTGGCACGCCGCCCAGCAGGCGACGGCGGCATGGGCGGCCGGGCAGGCGTACGGGCTGCTCGGCGGCGGCCGGGGCACGGACCCCGCCGCCCGGGTGGCCGGCTTCCCGTACGCGATGCTCCCCGCGGCCGTCGCCGCCGTCGCCTTCTGCCTGGTGCTCACCGCCCTCGACGCCGCGGTCCTGGCCGCCGCCGAGGGCCGGCCCGCCGCCACCGCCTGGCGGGGCACCGCCGCCCGCTCCCTGGTCCCGCACTGCGTGCACGGGCTCGCCGGCCTGATGATGGCCGTGATGTGGCGCAGCCCCTACGGGGTGCCGGCCGCGCTGCTCGTCCTGCTGCCGATGTACGTCTCCTGCTGGGTGTTCGCCCAGTACCACCGCGAGCGCGCCGCGCACCGGGCCACGATCCGGGCCCTCGTCCAGGCCGTCGACATCAAGGACCGCTACACGCGCGGACACAGCGAGCGGGTGGGCCAGGCCTCCGCGATGATCGCCCGCGAGCTGGGCATGGGCGACGACCGCCTCGAAGTGGTCCGGATCGCCGGGATCCTGCACGACGTCGGCAAGCTGGGCGTGCCGACGCGGCTGCTGCGCAAGGACGGACCGCTCACGCCCGAGGAGCGGCGGATCATCGAACTGCACCCCGAGTACGGGCACGAGATGGTGCGGGGCATCGGATTCCTCGGGGAGGCCCGGTCCGCGATCCTGCACCACCACGAGCGGGTCGACGGCCGCGGGTACCCGTACGGGCTCCGGGGCGAGCAGATCCCGGTGCTGGCCCGTGTGGTGGCGGTGGCCGACTCCTTCGACGCGATGACCTCGACCCGCTCCTACAGCCGGGCCCGGCCCGTGGAGACCGCCCTGGCGGAGCTGGAGCGCTGTGCGGGGGTGCAGTACGACCCGGCGATGGTGCGGGCCCTCGTCGACGCCATCGGCCGGCACGGCTGGCACCCGGTGGTGACCTCCGACGCGGACCTCCAGGTCATCCCCGCCGCCCCCGCCGCCCCGGCCGCCCCGGCCGCACCGCAGCCGGGACCGGCCGCGATGCCGGCCCAGGGCGGCGCGGCCCGCGACCCGGCCGGGGGCGGCCGGTGAGGGCCGTCGCCGTATGGGCCGTACGCGCGGCCGCGGGCGTGCTCACGGCCGCCGGGCTGGCCCACACCCTGTGGACCGGCGTCGTCGAGCCCGGCACGGCCCTCGCCTTCGGCACCCTGATCACGCTCGGCGAACTCGCCCGCCGCGAACCCCGACCGGGCCGCTCCACCGACGGGGCCGGGCACCTCCCCACCCAGGACCGCCAGCCCGCACCGCTCGGCTCCGCCGGGGCCCTGGCCTACGCCCTGCTCGGGCAGAACGCCGGCCACCCCACCCACCACGGGGTGCTCCAGACCGTCGCCGTCGTCGTCGCGGCCGCCCTCGCCGGGATCGTCCCGCACATCGCCCGCGGCCACGGCCCGGCCCTGGACCACGTGGCCCGCCGCGTCCTCACCGTGGCCTTCGCCGCCGTCTGCTTCCAGCCGCTCCACCACTCCGGGCGGCTCGGCGACCGGATCGGGCAGGGCCCGTACCTCGTGCTGTTCCTGCTGCTCCTGCTCGGCCTCACCGCCCTGTGCGACGCCGTGCTCGCAGCCGCCTCGGCGGGGGCCCGCACCGGGTGGCCGTACGGGCCCCTGCTGCGCGACGAGCTGCGCGCCCTGCTCGGTGTCGGCTCGGCGATCTGCGCCACCGGGGTGGTGATGGCCCTCGGCGTGGCCGTGGCGGGCCTGTGGGCCCTGCCGGTCCTGTGCGTGCCGCTGCTGCTGACCCAGATGTCCTTCCACCGCATCACCGCCGTCCGCACGACCTACCGCCAGACCATCACCTCCCTCGCCCGCGCCACCGAGATCGCCGGGTACACCGCGCCCGGGCACGCCCGCCGGGTCGCCGCCCTGAGCTGCGCGGTCGGCCGGGAGCTCGGACTGTCGGAGCGGGAGCTCACGGTGCTGGAGTACGCCGCGCTGATGCACGACATCGGCCAGCTCTCGCTCGTCGACCCGGTCCCCGCCGGAGCCACCGCGGAGCTGCCCGCCGCCGAGGCCCGCCGGATCGCCGAGCTGGGCGGGGAGGTGGCCCGCCAGACCGGGGTGCCGGCGGAGGTCGCGGTGATCGTGGAACGCCAGGCGGACCCGTACCGCGAGCAGCCCGTCGCCGCCCGGATCGTCCGGGCGGTCAACGCGTACGACGACCTGGCGGGCGGCAGCCGTCACCCGGGCGGCTCACTGGCCGCCCTGGAGCAGCTGCGCCTGGGCACCGGCCGCGACTACCAGCCGGAGGTCGTGGAGTCCCTGGCGAGGGTTCTGGCCAGGGGCGGGCGGGGCGGAGTCGTACCCGTTCCGCCGGGGTAACCCATGGGTAATGAGCGGCCGTCCGAGCGGGCATGGTTGGATGCAGTAAGAGTGTCCGTGAGGGTGCCCGCAAGGCTGCACCGTGGGACCGGCAGGCGGGAATCGTGAGGATCTTCGGGAAGGTACGGCATCGGCCGTCCGCCTCGTGGCGGCAGGCCACCGACCGGGCGTTCACGCTGATCGGTGACGGTCGGTACGAGGACGCGGGTGCGCTGCTGACCAGGGCGGCGGACCTGGAGCCCTGGCTGTCCGAGTCCTGGTTCAACCTGGCCCTGCTGCACAAGTTCCGGCACGACTGGGAGCAGGCCAGGGCCGCCGGGCTGCGCGCCGTGGCCCTGCTCGACCGGGAGGCGGGCGCGCCGGACTGGTGGAACGTCGGGATCGCCGCGACCGCGCTGCAGGACTGGCCGCTGGCCCGGCGGGCCTGGCAGGCGTACGGGCTGAAGGTGCCCGGTGACCCGCACAGCACGGCGGGGACCGGCGAGCCCGTCGGCATGGAACTCGGCAGCGCCGCCGTACGGCTGTCCCCCGAGGGGGAGGCCGAGGTCGTGTGGGGCCGCAGGCTCGATCCGGCCCGCATGGAGGTCCTGTCCATCCCGCTGCCCTCCTCGGGGCGGCGCTGGGGCGAGGTCGTGCTGCACGACGGGGTGCCGAACGGCGAGCGGATCACCGCCGCCGGGCCCGCGTACCCGGTCTTCGACGAGATCGAGCTGTGGGCGCCCTCGCCGGTGCCGACCTGGGTGGTGCTGCTGGAGGCGGCCACCGAGGCCGACCGCGACGCCCTCGAGCAGCTGGCCTCGGACGCCGGCTTCGCCGCCGAGGACTGGTCCTCCTCGGTCCGGCTGCTGTGCCGGACCTGCTCGGAGAGCCCGATGCCCAGCGGCGAGGACAACGGCGACCACGTCGACCCGCACGACCACAGCGAACCGGGCCACCCCGGCCCGCTGGGCCACCGCACCGCCGGATCCGGCTCGCTGTGGGTCCCCGAGCGCGAATGCGGCATCGCCGCGCCGGCCGGCCTGGTGCGCGGGCTCCTCGACGGCTGGGTCGCCGACAGCCCCGACAGCCGGGAGTGGCGGGATCTCGAGGAAGTCTGCTGAGCCCGGGCCGTAGGCTGTACGGGCACACCACGGACTTGAGGGAAGGCGTACGGCGGACATGGCGCAGCAGGAGAACCAGGTGACCCCGATCGACGACGAGGGGTACGTCGTGGACACCGAGGACTGTGAGGCGCGCGAACTCGCCCACCGCGAGCGCGGTACCTCCCGCCCGATCACGGTGGTCGGCAACCCGGTGCTGCACCGCGAGTGCAAGGACGTCACCGAGTTCGGCGACGAGCTGGCGCAGCTGATCGACGACATGTTCGCCAGCCAGAAGACCGCCGAGGGCGTGGGCCTGGCCGCCAACCAGATCGGCGTGGACGCCAAGGTCTTCGTCTACGACTGCCCCGACGACGACGGCGTGCGCCACACCGGCGTCGTGGTCAACCCGAAGCTCGTCGAGCTGCCGGCCGGATCCCGCGTGCTGGACGACTCGAACGAGGGCTGCCTGTCGGTGCCGACCGCCTACGCCTCCCTGGCCCGCCCGGACTACGCCGAGGTCACCGGCCAGGACGCGCAGGGCAACCCGATCAAGGTCCGCGGCACGGGCTACTTCGCGCGCTGCCTCCAGCACGAGACGGACCACCTGTACGGGTACCTGTACATCGACCGCCTCTCGAAGCGCGACCGCAAGGACGCCCTGCGGCAGATGGCGGAGAACACCCCGCGCTACGAGGTCGTCCCGAACGACTGACGGCCCGCGCGCCGCACCTCCACCCGTACGAAGGCCCCGCTCCGGCAACCGGAGCGGGGCCTTCGTGTGGGGGGTCCCGCAGGGCGCGCCACGCCCTGCGCGGTGCACCCGGATGACATCACCGCGGCCGGACCGCGGCCAGACCGGCGGCTCCCGAATGTCAAGTCGCGAACTCCCACCGGCCGTTGGGGCCCCGTGGGTCAGGCCACCGCGCGGGGGCCGCGGAAGGCGCGGCGGAAGGCGTTCGGGGTGGTGCCCAGGGTCCGCAGGAAGTGGTGGCGCAGGGCCGCCGCGTTGCCGAAGCCGCTGCGGCCCGCGATGGCGTCGACCGTGTCGTCGGTGGACTCCAGCAACTCCTGGGCCAGCAGCACCCGCTGGCGCAGCACCCACTGGTAGGGGGTGGTCCCCGTCTCCTGGAGGAAGCGGCGGGCGAAGGTCCGGGGCGACATGTGGGCCCGCTCCGCCAGCTGCTCGACGGTGATCTCCTCGTCCAGGTGCCGGGCCGTCCAGCCGATCACCTCGCCGACCGTGTCGCAGGCGGTGCGGGGGAGCGGCCGCTGGATGTACTGGGCCTGGCCGCCGTCGCGGTGGGGCGGTACGACCATCCGCCGGGCGATGGTGTTGGCCACCTCGGCGCCGTGCGCCTGGCGGACCACGTGCAGGCAGGCGTCGATGCCCGAGGCGGTCCCGGCGGCGGTGATCACCGGCCCCTCGTCGACGTAGAGCACGTCCGGGTCGACCAGGGCCGCGGGGTAACGGCGGATCAGCGCCGGAGCGTGCAGCCAGTGGGTGGTGCAGCGCCGCCCGTCCAGCAGCCCGGCGGCGCCGAGCACGAAGGCGCCGCTGCACACGCTGAGCACCCGCGCGCCCCGGTCCACGGCCCGGCGCAGGACGTCGAGGAAGGGCTCGGGGTAGTCGTCCCGTACCGGCGCCCGGCGGTCGGCGGGCAGGCAGATCAGGTCGGCCTCCTCCAGCCGTTCCAGCCCGAACGGCGGTGTGATGGTGAAGCCGACGTCCGCCATGGTCAGCGGGCCCTCCTCGGCGGCGCAGACGGCGAAGTCGTACACGGGCAGCCCCTGGTCGCCACGGTCGATCCCGAAGACCTCGCAGAAGATCCCGAACTCGAAGGGCGTCACTCCGTCGACGAGCGCCACGGCCACGTTCTTCAGCATGGCACCAGTGTGGCAGTAATTCGCTCCTTCATGACAGTCCTGCCACTGTCCGGTTCCGGCGGCCGGGGCGATCTTGGAGTCATGAACACGTTCCTCGACTACCTCACCGTCCTCGCCGTGGCCGCCCTCCTCCTCGCCCCCGCCCTGTACGGAGCCCTGCACGACCGCCGCACTGCGCGTCAGCTCGCCGCGGCGGCCCGCGAGCGCTCGGCGGCGACGCCCCGCCCCGCAGCCGCTCCCCACCGGGCCGGCACCCGCTCCACCGCCTGGCGGCGGGGCCGCGTCGCGCACTGAGCGGGGTCCGCCTGCGGTCGACACCGCCCCCGGGCCGGGCCAGCATGGAGAGAGGGCGGCACCACCGACACCGGCCGCAGGCCCGGGAATTCCCGCTTCCCGCTCCCTCCGGCTGCCCCGGCCGAGCCGTCCGACCGAGCGGAGATGCCGCCGACCTCGATCCCGCGTGGACATCGCCGCAGACTCCTCAGCGCAAGGAGGCGAGACGATGCTCCGCAGACGCCGTACGGCCCTCGGCATCGTGCCCGTGGTGACGGCCCTGGCGATAGGGCCCCTGACCGCCTGGACGAGCGCCGCGGCGGCTCCCGCCGTGGAGTGCAGCATCAGGCCCAACGGGTCGAACTACCTGATCTCGGGATCCGGCTTCGAACCCGGCAAGGCCGTCAACTTCTACCGCAACGGCCAGCCCATCGGCGGCGGCACGGTCCCCGCCGACGGCACCTACTCGGTGGGCCTGCGCCCCGACCAGGGCGCCCCCGGCGCCGGAGTGGGCTTCTTCGCCAAGGAGGGGCTGGAACCGGGCGGGCGCGCGACCACCTGCACGATCATCGATGCGCCGTCCGCCTGCGACGGGGCGAAGGCCGAGACCACCGGGTACCGGCTGGGCCGTACGGAGGGGCTCAAGGACGGCCGGGAGGACGGCTTCGCGGACACCTACCGCAAGAGCTACGACGACGCCGTCAAGAAGCGGCCCGGACTGACCGCCGACGAGTGCAAGGCCGTGCAGGACAAGGGCTTCGCGGACGGCTACAAGGTGGGTTACGAGGAAGGCTTCAAGGAGGGCAAGGCCAAGGGCGGCAAGGTGGGCAAGAAGGAGGGCGAGGAGGACAGGCGCAAGGGCAACGCCTCCCGCAACGTCGTCGTCAGCCAGCTCCAGGTCAAGGCCGATCCGGCGAGCGGCGAGGCCGACTGCGCCCAGGGCATCCGGTTCACCGCCACCCTGGTCGGTTCCGGCACCGGCACGGTCCGGTACCACTGGGAGCGGACCTCCGGAAAGGTGTCCGGGACCGTCGAGTTCGCAGGGGACGGGACCAAGACGGTCACCGACCAGGCGGCCGTTCCGGCCGGGTCCGCGACGGCCACGGTCAGCCAGAAGTTCGTCGTCGACAGCGGCCCCTCGCAGGGGAAGACGGGGCAGGCGAGCGCCAGCGTCACCTGCAAGAAGTAGCACCGCACGGCACGACGTCCCCGCCCGTGACCCACGGGCGGGGACGTCCGCACACCGGACGGCGGCCGAGGCCTAGAAGTCCTCGTCCAGGTCGACCGTGCCCTCGACGGCGACCTGGTAGGCCGACGGGCGGCGCTCGAAGAAGTTCGTCAGCTCCTGGACGCCCTGGAGCTCCATGAACGAGAACGGGTTCTGCGAGCCGTACACCGGCGGGAAGCCCAGGCGGACCAGGCGCTGGTCGGCGACGCACTCCAGGTACTCGCGCATCGATTCGGTGTTCATCCCCGGGAGGCCGTCACCGCACAGGTCGCGGCCGAACTGCAGCTCCGCCTCGACGGCCTCCTTCAGCATGTCGGTGACCTGCTGCTGGAGGGCGTCGTCGAAGAGCTCCGGCTCCTCCTTGCGGACGGTGTCCACGACCTCGAACGCGAAGTTCATGTGCATCGTCTCGTCGCGGAACACCCAGTTCGTGCCCGTCGCCAGACCGTGCAGCAGGCCGCGCGAGCGGAACCAGTACACGTACGCGAACGCGCCGTAGAAGAACAGGCCCTCGATGCACGCGGCGAAGCAGATCAGGTTCAGCAGGAAGCGGCGGCGGTCGGCGGCCGTCTCCAGCCGCTCGATCTTCTCGACCGAGTCCATCCACTTGAAGCAGAACTGCGCCTTCTCGCGGATGGAGGGGATCTCCTCGACCGCGTCGAAGGCCGCCGCGCGGTCGTCCGGGTCGGGCAGGTAGGTGTCGAGCAGCGTCAGGTAGAACTGGACGTGCACGGCCTCCTCGAACAGCTGGCGCGACAGGTACAGGCGCGCCTCCGGGGAGTTGATGTGCTTGTACAGCGTCAGCACCAGGTTGTTCGAGACGATCGAGTCGCCCGTCGCGAAGAACGCGACCAGACGGCCGATCATGTGCTGCTCGGCCGGCGTCAGCTTCGCGAGGTCGGCGACGTCGGAGTGGAGGTCGACCTCCTCCACCGTCCAGGTGTTCTTGATCGCGTCCCGGTAGCGCTCGTAGAAGTCCGGGTAGCGCATCGGGCGCAGGGTCAGCTCGAAGCCCGGGTCGAGAAGGTTCTTCTGGTCGTTGGAGCTCATTACTGGCAGGCCTCGCAGGACTCGGGGTTCTCAAGGGAGCAGGCCAGCGCCTCGGCGTCGAGGGCCTGGGGCAGCTGGGCGGGGGTCGCGGCCGCCGGGACGGCGGCGGCCCCGGACGCGGCGCGGGCGATCTTCGTCGCCGGGCGCGAGCGCAGGTAGTACGTGGTCTTCAGGCCCTGCTTCCAGGCGTACGCGTACATCGAGGACAGCTTCCCGATGGTCGGCGTCTCCAGGAACAGGTTCAGCGACTGGGACTGGTCCAGGTACGGCGTACGGGCCGCCGCCATGTCGATCAGACCGCGCTGCGGGATCTCCCACGCCGTGCGGTACAGCTCGCGGACCTCCGCCGGGATCCAGCCGAAGCCCTGGACGGAGCCGGAGGAGTCGCGCAGCGCCTCGCGGGTCTGCGCGTCCCACACGCCGAGCTTCTTGAGGTCCTCCACCAGGTAGCCGTTGACCTGGAGGAACTCCCCGCTGAGGGTCTCGCGCTTGAAGAGGTTGGAGACCTGCGGCTCGATGCACTCGTACACGCCCGCGATCGAGGCGATCGTCGCCGTCGGGGCGATCGCGAGGAGCAGGGAGTTGCGCATGCCGGTCTTCGCGATCCGGGCGCGCAGGGCGTCCCAGCGCTCGGGCCAGGCGGGTTCGACGCCGTAGTGGTCGGGGTGCAGGACGCCCTGCGCGGTGCGGGTCTCGGACCAGGCGGGGAGCGGGCCGCTGCGCTCGGCGAGGTCGCAGGAGGCCTCGTACGCGGCCAGCATGATCCGCTCGGCGATCTTCGTGGACAGGGCCTTCGCCCCGGCCGAGTCGAAGGGCAGCCGCAGCTTGAAGAAGACGTCCTGGAGGCCCATCGCGCCCAGGCCCACCGGACGCCACCTGGCGTTGGAGCGGCCGGCCTGCTCGGTCGGGTAGAAGTTGATGTCGACCACGCGGTCGAGGAAGGTCACGGCCGTGCGGACGGTCTCGTCCAGGCGCTCCCAGTCCATCTCCCCGTCGGCGACGAACGCGCCGAGGTTGACCGAGCCGAGGTTGCAGACGGCCGTCTCGCCGTCGTTGGTGACCTCGATGATCTCGGTGCACAGGTTGGAGGAGTGGACGACCGTGCCGGGCAGCGCGGTCTGGTTCGCGGTCCGGTTGGAGGCGTCCTTGAAGGTCATCCACCCCTGGCCGGTCTGCGCGAGGGTGCGCATCATGCGGCCGTACAGGTCGCGGGCCGGCATGGTCTTCTTGGCGAGGCCCGCCGCCTCGGCCTTGAGGTAGGCGGCGTCGAACTCATCGCCGTACAGGTCCACCAGCTCGGGGACGTCGGCCGGGGAGAACAGCGACCAGTCGGCGTCGGCGTTCACGCGGCGCATGAACTCGTCAGGGATCCAGTGCGCGAGGTTGAGGTTGTGCGTACGGCGCTGGTCCTCACCGGTGTTGTCGCGCAGCTCCAGGAACTCCTCGATGTCCGCGTGCCAGGTCTCCAGGTAGACGGCGGCGGCGCCCTTGCGGCGGCCGCCCTGGTTCACGGCGGCGACGGAGGCGTCGAGGGTCTTCAGGAACGGGACGATGCCGTTGGAGTGGCCGTTGGTGCCGCGGATCAGGGAACCGCGGGCGCGGATGCGCGAGTACGAGAGGCCGATGCCGCCGGCGTGCTTGGAGAGGCGGGCGACCTGGTGGTAGCGGTCGTAGATCGAGTCCAGCTCGTCCAGCGGGGAGTCCAGCAGGTAGCAGGAGGACATCTGCGGGTGGCGGGTGCCGGAGTTGAAGAGCGTGGGGGAGGACGGCAGGTAGTCGAGGCGGCTCATCAGCCGGTACAGCGAGGCCACTTCCTCGACGGCCGCGGCGCTCCCGTCGGCGGCGAGGCCGCAGGCGACGCGCAGCATGAAGTGCTGCGGGGTCTCGATCACCTGGCGGGTGATCGGGTGGCGCAGCAGGTAGCGGCTGTGCAGGGTGCGCAGGCCGAAGAAGCCGAAGCGGTCGTCCGCGCCCTCGGCGAGGGCGTCGTCGACCAGGGCGTCGAGGCGGGCGGCATGGGCGGCGACGAACTCGGCGGTGCGGTCGGCGATCAGGCCCTCGCGGTGGCCGACGGCGACGGACTCGGCGAAGGAGGTGGCGCCCTGGCCGGCGGCCTCGTCGGCCACGGCCAGCGTCAGCAGGCGGGCGGCGAGGCGGGAGTAGGCGGGGTCCTCGGAGATCAGGCCGGCCGCGGCCTCGGTGGCCAGGGCGCGCAGCTCGGCCTCGTCGGCGGCGGCGCTGCGGCCGCGCAGGGCGGCGGCGGCGACCCGGCCGGGGTCGGTGTCGGGGAGGTCGGCGGTCAGCTCCGTGAGAGTACGCAGCAGCGCGGCCCCCGGGCCTTCGCCGGATCCGTTGCGCTCAGTGGGCTGGTCGGACTCGGCGCGCGGTGCGGCGGGCGCGATGGTCACGGGGGAGCTCTCCCTCACTCGGCCCGGTCGTCGGCGGCTCGGGGCGCGGGGAGGCGCGTGCGGGCGCGCCGGAACGCGTCACACCGCACGGCGTCCACCGGCCCAACCGCGAGACCCGGACGTGTCGGCACCCGGTTCGGTCGAGCCGGGCGCACTGTCGGCAGGTCCTCGGACTTCTCATACCGTTGCGGGACAGTTCCGGATTCGCACCGGATTCCCCTGCGGCGACAGCGAGCATGAGCATACATGTGGGGGGCGCTCGATGCGCGACCCCCCACATGTTGTGTCCGAGCGGCTACAGCTCCAGACGGTAGGTCAGCAGTTTCAGGGCCGGGATCGGCGACCAGTCGAGCTCCGGAGTCCGTACGAAGCCCAGCCGCTCGTAGATCCGCCGGGCGCCCAGCATGGCCGGCTGCGTGGACAGCACCAGGGCCGTGACCCCCAGCGCCCCGGCCCGCTCGGCGCAGGCCCGTACGAGGGCCTCCCCGACGCCCTTGCCGCGCGCCTCGGGAGCCACCGCGAGCATCCGGAACTCGGCCTCGCGCGGGCCGGCCACGTCCGCGAGAGGGCTCCCGGGTGCGGCGAACGTCACCCCGCCGAGCACCCGCCCGTCCTGCACGGCGACGAGCACCTCCCCCTCGCCGGCCCGACCGGCGACGTCGCGCAGCACGTTCAGGTAGGTGTCGTCCTCGTTCTGGTCGAGCAGCCCGTCCCCGGTGTAGGCCGCGCCGATGACCTCGCCGAGCCGCTCGTACTCGTCCGTCCTGGCCGTTCTGATCTCGAAGTCCATGCCACCGAGTGTGCGCGAGACCGCACCGGTGTGGCGAAGGCCTTTTCCACGCCGAAGGGCCCCGCCGGAGGTCCGGCGGGGCCCTTCGGGTTCCTCAGCAGCAGCGGAAGCCCTCGCGGGGGTCCGCCTCGCGGGCGTCCGTGCGGGCCCGCTCGAAGGCGCGGCGGGTCATGACCTCGGCGTCCGGGTCGTGGGAGCGGGCGTGCGCGACGTACCGGTCGTACGCGGCCTCGCCGGAGAACTCCCGTACGAAGAACCGGGCCTTCGCCAGCGCCCCGCGCACCCCGCTCACGCGACCGGCTCCTTGGCCCGGCCGCCGCCCCCGTCGAGGCCGGCGGCCGCGAGCTCGGCCTTCTCCTCGGCCGTCGCGATGAGCCCGGCCGGGGCGATGATCTTCGACTCGGTCCACGGCACCTCGGACAGGCGCACCGACTCGGGGTGGGTGACGGCCCTGAAGCAGGTCCGGGCCGCGTCCAGCAGCACGATGACGATCAGGACCGCGAACAGCACCGACAGGACGCCGTCGACCGTGGCGTTGGTGACCACGGTGTGCATCTCGTCCATGTTCTTGGCGGGCGGCAGCACCTTCCCGGCGTCGATGCCGGCCTGGTACTTGTCGCGCTGCGCGAAGAAGCCGACCTTCACGTCCTCGGAGAAGACCTTCTGGTAGCTGGCGGTGAGGGTGACGGCCACGTCCCAGGCCAGCGGAACGGCCGTGACCCAGGCCCACTTGAGCCGCCCGGACTTGACCAGCAGCGTGGTGCAGACGGCCAGCGCGACCGCCGCCAGCAGCTGGTTCGCGATGCCGAACAGCGGGAAGAGCTGGTTGATGCCGCCCAGCGGGTCCTTGACGCCGACCCACAGGAAGTAGCCCCAGCCGCCGACGACGACCGCGCTGGCCAGCCAGACGCCCGGCTTCCAGCTGACGTCCTTGAAGGACCTGTGCACGTTGCCGAGGGTGTCCTGGAGCATGAACCGGCCGACGCGGGTGCCCGCGTCGACGGTGGTCAGGATGAACAGGGCCTCGAACATGATGGCGAAGTGGTACCAGAACGCCTTCATCCCGGAGCCGCCGATGACGGACGAGAAGATCTCCGACATCCCGAGTGCGAAGGTCGGCGCACCGCCCGTACGGGACAGCAGGCTGGTCTCCTCGACGTCCTTCGCGGCCTGCGCGAGGGCGTCGGGGGAGATGGCGAAGCCGAAGTTCGTCACGGCCTCCGAGGCGGTCTGGACGGTCGTGCCGATGACGCCGCCGGGGGAGTTCACCGCGAAGAACAGGCCCGGCTCGATGATGCTCGCCGCGATCACCGCCATGACGGCCACGAAGGACTCGGTGAGCATGGCCCCGTAGCCGATGACCCGGACCTGGGTCTCCTTCTGGATCATCTTCGGGGTGGTGCCCGAGGAGACGAGGGCGTGGAAGCCGGACAGCGCCCCGCAGGCGATGGTGATGAAGACGAAGGGGAACATGGAGCCGGCGAAGACCGGGCCGTCCCCGCGCGAGGCGAAGTCGGTGACCGCGGGCATCTTCAGCGTCGGCATCGCGAGGACCACGCCGATCGCCATCAGCGCGATGGTGCCGACCTTCATGAAGGTCGACAGGTAGTCGCGGGGGGCCAGCAGCAGCCACACGGGCAGCACCGAGGCGACGAAGCCGTACACGATCATCCAGATGACCAGCGTCTCCTTCTCCAGGGTGAAGGTGCTCGCCCAGGAGGAGTCGGCGACCCAGCCGCCCGCGACGATGGCGAGCAGGAGCAGCGCGACGCCGATGACGGAGACCTCGGTGACCCGCCCCGGGCGCAGGACGCGCAGGTAGACGCCCATGAACAGGGCGATCGGGATGGTCATGCCGATGGAGAAGACACCCCAGGGGGAGTGCGCCAGGGCGTTGACGATGACCAGCGCCAGCACCGCCAGCAGGATGACCATGATGACGAACACGGCGACGAGGGCGGCGGCCCCGCCGACGGGGCCGATCTCGTCGCGGGCCATCTGGCCGAGCGAACGGCCGTCGCGCCGGGTGGAGAAGAACAGGGTCACCATGTCCTGGACGGCGCCGGCGAAGATGACGCCCGCGACGATCCAGATGGTGCCCGGCAGGTAGCCCATCTGCGCCGCGAGCACCGGGCCGACCAGCGGGCCGGCGCCGGCGACGGCGGCGAAGTGGTGCCCGAAGAGCACGCGCCGGTCGGTGGGGTGGAAGTCGACACCGTTGTCGAGGCGTTCGGCGGGGGTGGCCCGCGTCTTGTCGACCTTCAGGACGCGGTGGGCGATGAACCGCGCGTAGAAGCGGTAGCCGATGGCGTACGAGCCCAGCGCGGCGGCGAGCAGCCAGGCGGCCGAGATCTCCTCACCGCGTGACAGCGCCAGCACGCCCCAGCCGAGGGCCCCGACGAGGGCCACGCCCACCCAGAGGGCGACCGACTGCGGCGTGAGTCTGCCCGACGGAGGCGGCGAGCCCGGCCCGGAGCCTTGACTCGCCACTTCTGTCCCTGTTGCTCCCGGTTCCGGCATGATCCTCGTCCCCTCGTTGATCACCTGCGTAAGCGCACGGAATCTACGGGGGCTTGACCGGTGGAAGTAAGCCCCCGTCCGTATAGCGGTACGAGCGTCTACCGAGGGTCGGGGGCAGTCAACAGGTGATCACGTAGCAGGTCGCTGGAGACGGGCTACGAACTTGTAACGGTCGCCGCGATATACCGATCGCACCCATTCGACCGGTTCTCCGTCGGCGTCCAGCGAGTGCCGGGAGAGCATCAGCATCGGCAGGCCGACGTCGGTGCCGAGCAGCCCGGCCTCGCGCGGGGTGGCGAGGGAGGTCTCGATGGTCTCCTCGGCCTCGGCGAGGCGCACGTCGTACACCTCCGCGAGGGCGGTGTACAGCGAGGTGTACTTGACGAGGGAACGCCGCAGCGCGGGGAAGCGCTTGGCGGACAGGTGCGTGGTCTCGATGGCCATCGGCTCGCCGCTGGCGAGGCGCAGCCGCTCGATGCGCAGGACCCGCCCGCCGGTCGCGATCTTGAGCAGGCCGGCGAGGGTGTCGTCGGCGGTGACGTAGCCGATGTCCAGGAGCTGGGAGGTGGGTTCCAGCCCCTGGGCCCGCATGTCCTCGGTGTAGGAGGAGAGTTGGAGCGGCTGGGAGACCTTGGGCTTGGCGACGAAGGTGCCCTTGCCCTGGATGCGTTCCAGCCGGCCCTCGACCACCAGCTCCTGGAGGGCTTGGCGGACGGTGGTCCGGGAGGTGTCGAACTCGGCCGCCAGCGTGCGCTCGGGCGGTACGGGGGTGCCCGGCGGGAGCGTCTCGGTCATGTCGAGCAAGTGCCGCTTGAGTCGGTAGTACTTGGGGACACGTGCCGTTCGAGTGGCCGGCCCGCCTTCCGGCTCCGTGGTCGCCCCTTCGGTGGCCATCGCCGCCCGCCTTCCCGACTCCAGTTTCGCTGCCGTCACCGGCTCCTCCGATATGTGCGGTCACATGGTGACACGGGCGGGAGGGCAGGCCTCCTCCCTCCCCCAGGTGTCGGTCCGATAACGGACCGAGCGCCTGCTCATTAGACCCTTGACACCCCTAAAGGTCTAGGCCAAGCTCCCGGTTACTGGTCTACACCAATATGGATCGGATCCCGGCCCGACGGTCAGTACTCGGTACGTACGTCACCGCGGCGGGCGAGGGAAGTGCAGCAGCATCCCTGAGGAGGGTGGCGTGAAGCGCAAGCTCATTGCGGCGGTCGGTGTCGTGGGCATGATGGTCGGAGTCGCGGCGTGCGGCAATGGCGGCGACGACAAGCCGAAGGCCGACGCGTCGGGTGGCGCCAAGGAGATCACCGTCTGGGTGATGGACGGCTCCGCACCCAAGGCGTGGATCGAGCAGGTCAACCAGGAGTTCTCGGCCAAGCACCCCGGTGTCACGGTCAAGGTCGAGGAGCAGAAGTGGACGGGCATCCAGGAGAAGGTCACCACGGCCCTCTCCGAGAACACCCCGCCGGACGTCCTCGAGCTCGGCAACACCCAGACCGCCGGTTATGCGGTCACCGGCGGCCTCGCCGACCTGACCAAGGACAAGGCCAAGCTCGGCGCCGACGCCTGGCAGAAGAGCATGCTCGCCTCGGCCGAGGTCGAGGGCAAGCTCTACTCCGCCCCCTGGTACGCCGCCAACCGCGTCGTCGTCTACGACAAGAAGGCCTTCGAGAAGGCCGGCGTCACCCCGCCGAAGACCCGCGACGAGTGGGTGGCCGGCCTGGAGAAGCTGAAGGCCGCCGACCCGTCCACGCAGCCGATCTACCTCCCCGGCCAGAGCTGGTACATCCTCGCCGGCTTCATCTGGGACGAGGGCGGCGACCTCGCCGTCAAGGACGGCGGCAAGTGGAAGGGCCAGCTGTCCACCCCGCAGGCCGCCTCCGCGATGGACTTCTACAAGAAGCTCCAGTCCTTCTCCACCGCCCCCAAGGACAAGGACGAGGCCACCCCGCAGCAGTCCACCGACATCGTCCCCAAGGGCGGCGTCGCCTCCTGGATCGGTCTCGGCTGGGAGGCCGGCGGTGCCGAGAAGGCCCTGAAGGACGCCGGCAAGGAAGCCGACTTCGGCTACTTCCCGATCCCGGGCAAGACGGCCGACAAGTCCGGCACCGTCTTCCTCGGCGGCTCGAACCTCGCCGTGGCCGAGCGCTCCAAGAACAAGGAGCTCGCCAAGGAGTGGCTGGCCCTCGCCACCGGCAAGGACCAGATGACCAAGTACGCCGCCGAGGTCAAGGGCGCGCTGCTGCCCAACCAGGTCGGCGCCAACTTCACCCCGGCCGCGGGCTCCTTCGCCGAGGCCATGGCCAAGGCCGGCCTCAACGGCAAGATCACCCCGGTGACCGCGGGCTGGGCGAACGTCGAGACCGAGCCGAACCCCATCAAGGAGTTCATGACCAAGGTCCTGAAGGGTGAGGACGCCGCCAAGGCCGGCGCGGACGCGGACAAGGAAATCGCGAACCGCATCAACAAGTAACAGCCCCGCCCGCAGTACCCGCACAGCCCAGCAGTGTGAACGCACCGGGGGGTGCGGCAGGCGCCCAGCCGCCCGCCGCGCCCCCGGTCGCGCATTTGACTCCACAGTCAACCGCGAGGAAGCCAAGCCATGACCGTGCACTCCCAGGGAGCGACGACCAGCGCTCCACAGGACGCACCACCCACGTCCGCCGGGCGGCCGGAGGTGCCCGCCGCCAAGACCGGCCCCGGTGACACGCCTCCTCGCGGGGGCAGGAAGCCGCTCCCCTCGGGGTGGCTGCCCTACCTGCTGGTGCTGCCGGCGGTGGCCGGCCTCGCGGTCCTCCTGCTGTACCCGCTGATCAAGAACGTGATCCTGTCCTTCCAGGACATCAACAAGATCGAGTTCATCCAGCGGAAGTACCCGTTCGCGGGCTTCGCCAACTACACCCAGCTGCTCACCGACTCCGCCTTCTGGACCGTCGTCGTCCGCAGCTTCGCCTTCACCTTCGCCAACGTCGTCCTGATCATGGTGATCGGCAGCCTCGTCGGCATCCTGCTGAACCGGCTGGGCAAGTGGATGCGCCTGGTCCTGTCGATGGCGCTGGTGATGGCCTGGGCCATGCCCATCGTCGCCTCCGTGCAGGTCTTCTACTGGCTGTTCGACGAGCAGTTCGGCATCATGAACTGGGTCATGCGCACGGCCGGCTTCTCCGGCTACGAGCAGCACAACTGGTTCGAGAGCGGCCTGTCCACCCTGACGATCGTCACCGTCCTCGTGGTCTGGGGCTCGATCCCCTTCGTCGCCCTCAACATGTACGCCGGTCTCACCACGGTCGGCGCCGAGCTGTACGAGGCCGCCCGCATGGACGGCGCCAACGGCTGGCAGACCTTCTGGAAGGTCGTCTTCCCCAACCTCAAGCCGTTCTTCCTGGTCACCACCTTCCTCGAGGTGATCTGGGTCTTCAAGGCCTTCACCCAGGTCTACGCGATGAACAAGGGCGGCCCCGACCGCGCCTCCGAGATCCTCCCCGTCTTCGCCTACGTCGAGGGCCAGAGCCAGGCCCACTACGGCCTCGCCGCCGCGATCTCCGTCCTGACGATCCTGATCCTCGTGGTCGTCATGTCCTTCTACTTCCGCCTGATCCTGAAGCAGGAGGAGGAGCAGTGAGCACGACCACCGCCCCGAACAAGTCCGCGCAGCAGCTGCGCACCCGCCGGCCGGTGCGCCCCGCGGCCGTCGTCAAGAACCTGGGCGCGCTGCTCCTCGCCCTCGTCTTCGTCTTCCCGGTCTACTGGATGTTCTCCTCGGCCCTCAAGCCGAACAGCGAGATCCTCACCAAGGACCCGGTCTTCGTCTTCACCCCCACCCTGGACAACTTCACCAAGGCCACCGGCGTCGACCTCTTCTGGACGTACGTCACCAACAGCATCGTCGTCACCGTCGGAGCCGTCCTGCTGGCCCTGCTCGTCGCCCTGGCCGCGAGCTTCGCCATCGCCCGGATGAAGTTCAAGGGCCGCAAGGGCCTGGTCCTCGGCGTGATGATGGCCCAGATGGCCCCCTGGGAGGTCATGGTCATCGCGATGTACATGATCGCCCGCGACGCCGAGACGCTGAACAGCCTCCCGCTGCTGACCGCCATCTACTTCGCGATGGTCCTCCCCTTCACCATCTGGACCCTGCGCGGCTTCATCGCCGCCGTCCCGGTGACCCTGGAGGAGGCCGCGCAGATCGACGGCTGCACCCGCGGCCAGGCCTTCCGCAAGGTGATCTTCCCGCTGCTGGCCCCCGGGCTGATGTCCACCTCGCTCTTCGGGTTCATCACGGCCTGGAACGAGTTCGCGATGGTCCTGATCCTCAACAAGGACAAGGCCGCGCAGACCCTCCCGCTGTGGCTGACCCAGTTCAAGACCGCGTTCGGCAACGACTGGGGCGCCACCATGGCCGCCTCCTCGCTCTTCGCCCTCCCGGTCCTGGTGATCTTCATCTTCCTCCAGCGCAAGGCCGTCGGCGGCATGACCGCCGGCGCCGTGAAGGGATAACGGCCCATGACAGTCCTTGCGCACCGCGCCACGGCGTCCGGTTCCGACGACGCCCTGACCCGCGACGCCCTCGCCGTCCTCCAGCCCGGCTTCGAGGGCACCACCGCCCCCGCCTGGCTGCTGCGCCGGGTCGGCGAAGGCCTCGCCTCGGTCGGCCTGTTCGGCCGCAACATCGACTCGCCCGAACAGCTCGCCGCGCTCACCGCGCAGCTGAGGGACGTACGGGACGACGTGCTCGTCGCCATCGACGAGGAGGGCGGCGACGTCACCCGCCTGGAGGTCCGCGGCGGCTCCTCCTTCCCCGGGAACCTGGCGCTCGGCTCCGTCGACGACACCGCCCTGACCCGCGACGTCGCCCGCGAGCTGGGCCGCCGCCTCGCCGAGTGCGGGGTCAACCTCAACTGGGCCCCGTCCGCGGACGTCAACTCCAACCCCGACAACCCGGTCATCGGCGTCCGCTCCTTCGGCGCCGACACCGCGCTCGCCGCCCGGCACACCGCCGCGTACGTCGAGGGGCTCCAGGCCGCCGGCGTCGCCGCGTGCACCAAGCACTTCCCGGGCCACGGCGACACCAACGTCGACTCGCACCACGCGCTGCCCCGCATCGACGCGGACCTGGACACCCTCCAGGCCCGCGAGCTGATCCCGTTCAAGGCGGCCGTCGAGGCCGGCACCAAGGCCGTGATGAGCGCCCACATCCTGGTGCCCGCCCTCGACCCGTCCCGCCCCGCCACCCTCAGCCCGCAGATCCTCACCGGCCTGCTGCGCAAGGAGCTCGGCTACGAGGGCCTCATCGTCACCGACGGCATGGAGATGAACGCCATCGCCGGGACGTACGGCATCGAGCGCGGCTCGGTGCTCGCCATCGCCGCCGGCGCCGACGCCATCTGCGTCGGCGGCGGCCTCGCCGACGAGGCGACCGTGCTGCGCCTGCGCGACGCACTGGTCGCCGCCGTACGCGAGGGCGTGCTCCCGGAGGAGCGGCTCGCCGACGCCGCCGCCCGGGTGCGCGCCCTCGCCGAGTGGACCAGCCGGTCCCGGCCGGACGCGCCGCGGGAGGGGAGCGGCGCGTCCGGCATCGGCCTCACGGCGGCCCGCCGCGCACTGGCCGTCACGGGCCGGCGGGCCGCGGTGTCCATGCCGTACGTCGCCACGCTCGCGCCCGTCGCGAACATCGCGGTGGGCGACGAGACGCCGTGGGGGGTGGCCGCGGAGCTGGCCGAGCTGGTGCCGGGGACCGTCGCGGGCGTCTACCCCGAGGGCTGCGCCGCCGCCGACGTGCTGGCGGCCGCGGGGGACCGGACGGTCGTCGCGGTGGTCCGCGACGCGCACCGCCACCCCTGGATGACGCGGATCCTCGACGCGCTGGTCGCGGCCAGGCCGGACACGGTGGTCGTGGAGATGGGCCTGCCGCGCGCCGAGCCGCGCGGGGCGCTGTACATCGCCACGCACGGGGCCTCCCGCGTGTGCGGCCGGGCCGCCGCCGAGGTCATCGCCGGGCGGTAGGCGGACGGGAGAAGGCCGGGCCCCCCGGGGGGGGGGCCCCGGCGGCACCACGACGACAGTGAGGGGGCAAAGGTCATGGCAGGCGGAGCGCGGCTGTACCGGCACACGGGGGCCCTGTTGGTGCGGGCCACCACGCATCCCGGGACCGGCGTCCCGGAAGCGGACGTAGACCTGTCCGGGCCCGGGGCCGCCGATCGCGGCCTGACCTGGTTGGCGGCTGTCTGGGAACACCCGCAGGCCCGCCAGGCGCTCGAAACCGCGAGCTCTGGCCTGGCCGCGCAGACCGCCGCCGTGCTGGCCGCTGACTCGCCGGGGGTGAAAGAGGTACGGCGGCTGGTGCACTCCACCGCCGCCTACCTGCTGCGCTGGCAGGGCCGGGCGACCCCGTTCGGGCACTTCGCCGGCGTGGCTCCCGCGCGCACCGGCGCGCAGCCCAGCGCCCGCTGGGGCAGCGGGCACCGCGCCGTACTGCGCCCGGACGCCGCCTGGCTGGGGGCGGTCGCCGACCAGCTCAGCGCCAACCCCGAGATCCTGGAGCGGCTGCCGGTCGCAGCGAACCCGGCCCTCGTCATCCGGGGCGGACGGATCGTCGCGCCCGGCCGTACGCCCGCCGAGGGGCTGGCCCCGCTTGAGGTGTCGGTGGCGGCCACCGGCCCGGTGCGCTCCGCCCTCGCCGCCGCCTCGGTCCCTGCCGTGTTCGCCGACGTGGCCAAGGCCGTCTCCGTCGACTTCCCCCATGCCGATAGCGCCACCGTGCGCGGGCTCCTGGCCCAGCTCCTGGAACACGGGCTGCTGCTGTCGGCTCTGGACGAGGTGGCCACCGCCACCGACCCGCTCGGCGCCGTGCGGGCGGTGACCGCTCTTGCGGCCAGCACCGGACCGGTGCCCGCCCCCACGGGGCAGGCTACCGAGGGTCCCTCGCCGTCCTGGCCGGACACCATCCTCGACGCTCACATCACCGTCCCCGAGGCGGTCCTGTCCGAAGTCGAGAGCGCCGCGTCCGTGCTGGTACGGCTCTCGCCGTACCCGTCCGGCCTTCCGGCGTGGAGGGACTACCACCAGCGCTTCCGGCAGGCGTACGGGGACGGCGCGGCCGTACCGGTGGCCGAGCTGGTCGGCGACGCCGGACTTGGCTGGCCTTCCGGCTACCTTGGCGCCGATCGCCCGGCCCCCGCCCGGATGCTCTCCGCCCGTGACGAAGCGCTCCTCACCCTGGCTCAGCAGGCCGCCCTCGATGGGGCCCGGGAGGTGGTCCTCACCGAGGGGCTCCTCGCCAAACTGGCCGTGGTGGACGTGGCCGAGCTGGTTCCGCCGCCGTGCGTAGAGATGGCGTTCCAGCTCCACGCCGACAACGCGGACGAGGTACGGCGGGGCCGGTTCGAGGTGTGGCTGACCTCGGCGGCCCGGCCCGCATCCTCCATGGCCGGACGGTTCGCCGACCTCCTGCCCGACCCTGAGGCCGACCGGCTCGCCACCGCCCTCGCGGGGCCGCCTGGCCCGCTGCCGGCGCAGCTGGTCTTCCCGGCCCGCAGGCGGCGCAGCGCCAACGTCACCCGTGTTCCCCACCTGCTGGAACACACCATCGCGCTTGGCTGGCCCGATCAGGGACCGGGCAGCATCGCGTTGGACGACCTCGCAGTCACCTGCGACGCCCACCGCTTCTACCTGATCCTGGCCTCCACCGGCCAGCTGGTCGAGCCCCGCGTCCTGCACGCGCTGGAGCCCCGCGTACTGACGCCGCCGCTAGCCCGTTTCCTCGCCGAAGTCGCCGGAGCCCGCCGCACCTTCTGGCGGCTTCCCGACTGGGGCGCAGCCTCCCGGCTTCCCTACCTCCCCCGGCTCCGGCACGGCCGTACCGCCCTGGCCCCGGCCCGCTGGCTCCTAGCCGCCGACCAGCTGCCCGGCCCGTCCGCCGAGCGGCCCGTGTGGGACGAGGCATTCGACCGCTGGCGCACCCGGCAGAACCTCCCGGCCCGGGTCGTGCTCGTGGAGATGGAGATGCGGCTGCCTTTGGACCTGGACGTGCCGCTGCACCGGGAGCTGCTGCGGGCCCGTCTCGCCACGACCCGAGAGGTGGAAGTGCGTGAAGCACCTTTGCCAGCCACAGGATCCACATCACCTTCCGCAAGCGGGTTCATGGGCCGAGCCCACGAGTTCCTCACCGTCCTGCACACCACCGCCCCCACTACTGCCGGTCCGGTCCTGCCCGCCGTCCCGGCGCCGGTGGCGGAGTTACCCGGCGCCTCCCGCACGGTGTGCGCCCGCCTGTACGGGCACCCCGGCCGGCAGGGAGAGATCCTCACCGAGCACCTGCCCCGCCTGCTGGCCGGGTGGGAACCGGCCCCGCTGTGGTGGTTCACCCGCCACCACGCCCACGACCCACACCTGACGCTCGTCCTGCGGCTCGCCGACCGGGCCGAATACGGACAGGCCGCCGAACGACTCGGCGACTGGGCCGACGAGCTGCGCCACCGCCAGCTCGCCACGCACCTGGACCTGACCACCCACCAGCCGCAGACCGCCCGCTTCGGCCACGGCCCGGCCCGTGACAGCGCCGAGCGGGTCTTCGCGGCCGACACCGCCGCCGCGCTCGCCCAGATCACGTACGCGGTGTGCACGGGAACCCCGGCCGAAGCGCTCACCGCCGCCTCCCTCACCGACCTGGCCACCGCCTTCGCGCCCACCCCCAGTGACGGATGGTCCTGGATGGCCGCGCACCTGCCGCGCGAGAGCGGGCCGGTCGACGCCGGGCTGTCCCGGCAGACCCTGGACCTCACAGCGTCCGATGCCGCCTGGCGCCGCCAGCCGGACGGGCACGCTGTCACGGCCGCGTGGACGGCCCGCGCCGAAGCGCTCACCGCCTACCGGCAGGCCCTGGCCGCCGAGCGCGCCCCGATGACCGTGCTGCGGGCGCTGCTCCAGCTCCACAATCTCCGCGCCGTCGGCGCCGACCCCGAAACCGAGCGGACCACCCACCGCCTTGCCCGCGCCGTCGCCCTCGGGCACACCCACCGTCGGAAGGCCCGCCCATGAACGCGGCAACCGTTCTCCAGGTCCGATACCGCCACCTGCACGCACCCGACGAAGGACAGGGCCCAGGGCTCGCGCAGTCGCTGGCCAAGGGGCCGGCCGGGGTGGCCCTGTGGCACATCGAGCGGGCGCTCACCGGCTCCGGCAGCTGGGAGCCGGTCCAGGCGTGGCTATCGGCCGCGACCCGTGCAGGGGTGACCGCCGCCGACTCCGCCTGCCTCACCTACGGGGCCCCTGCTTTGGCGTTCGTCCTGCACGCGGCGGGGGCCGACGGACAGGACCGCTACCGAGCGGCCCGCGACCAGCTCGACGCGGCCACCGCCGCCCTCGCACACCGGCGCGTGGCAGCAGCCCACGCCCGCATCCGGCGCGGCGAACCGGCGGCGTTCGCCGAGTACGACCTCCTGCACGGACTCACCGGCATCGGCGTGCACTTGCTCCTCCACACCCCCGGCGATGACGCCCTCGCGGCAGTCCTCTCCTACCTCGTCGCCCTGACCCACCCGCTGGACTTGAACGGCGAGAGACTGCCGGGCTGGTGGTGTGCCCACGATCCCCGCCGCCTCTACACCCCCGGCGGGCACGCGAACTTCGGCATGGCCCACGGCATCACCGGCCCCCTCGCCCTCCTCGCCCATGCCCTGCGCCGGGGCGCCGTCGTAGACGGGCAGCGCGAAGCCGTCGACACCGTTACTGCCTGGCTCGATCAGTGGCAACAGCACGGTGATCGTGGCCCGTGGTGGCCGGAAGCGATCACCCGCGAGGAGGCCGCCGACGGTCGGCCGCACGTGACCGGCCCCGGGCGGCCATCGTGGTGCTACGGCACCCCGGGGATCACCCGAGCCCTCCAGCTCGCCGCCATCGCCACCGTCGACACCGGCCGCCAGCAGGCCGCCGAAGACGCCCTGGCCGCCTGTCTCGCCGACGAACGCCAGCTCGCCCAGCTCACCGACGCGGGCCTGTGCCACGGCACGGCCGGTCTGTTCCAGACCGTGTGGAGGGCCGCCCAAGACGCTCGGACGCCCGTCCTGGGCACCGCAGCCGCCCGCCTCGCCGAGGCATTCACCGGCGAGCACGCCTTCGAGGACACCGCGTTTCTCGAAGGCGCCGCCGGCCAAGCCCTCGCCCAGGCCACCGCACTCCACGGCCGGGGACCCGCCTCCCCTTGGGACGCGTGCCTCCTCATCGACTGACCTGCCAGCCGGCGCAGGCGCTCCAGCCCACATCCGCCAGCCCCATGCTTCCCGTCGCCTTCCACGGAGAGGACGCCAGCCCCCGATGAACGCCCCGTACATCTCCCAGCAGACCGAGGACGCGGTCCTCGCTGTCCTTGCCGGACAGCCGCTCCCGGACATCGCCGCCCGCACGGGCACCGCCCCCGAGGAACTGGCCGAGGCCGTAGCCCTCTACCGGGCCGCCGGACGCGATGCCCTCGCCGAGCAGGCCGCCCGGCTCGACTGGTACCAGGTCCGTATCGAGTTCCCCGACTGGAGCCGCTGCGAGGATGCGGCCGGGCCCCTTGCCCGAAGGCTTGCAGACGCCGAAGAGGCCGCGCTCGTCGGCCCCTGGTGGTTCATCCGCAAGGCCCCCCAATGGCGGCTGCGCGCCCTGCCCGGAGCCCACGGGCCCGACCGGCTGCGCCACGTTCTCGCCAGTGCCCTCGACGTCCTCGTGGAACATCGGACGATCAGCCGGTGGTGGCCCACCATCTACGAGCCCGAGGTTCCGGCCTTCGGCGGCCCGGCCGCCATGGACATCGCGCACGCCCTGTTCCACGCCGACAGCGCACACGTCCTCGACCACATCCAGAACGCCAAGCCGCCCATGGGCCGCCGCGAACTGTCCGTCCTCCTGCTCTGCGCCCTGTTCCGCAGTGCGGGACTGGAGTGGTTCGAGCAGGGCGACGTCTGGGCCAAGGTTTCTCGCCTGCGGCCGCTTCCAGCAGACGTGACGACCACGCAGCTTGCCGGACTCGGCGACGGTCTCCGCACGCTGATGAACTCCGATCCCTCCCCCCTCCTGGCCTCCGGCGGCACACTGGAAGACGTCGCCCCGTGGCTGGACGCCTTTGAGACCACAGGACGCGCCCTCGGCGAGGCGGCAGCCGCCGGGATCCTCGAACGTGGCCTGCGGCAGGTTCTCGGGCACCACGTGATCTTCCACTGGAACCGGTTGGGACTCACCGCCCGCACCCAGGCAGTCATTGCCCACGCCGCGACGCACACCGTGATGGAAACCCGCCACCGCCCGCAGCAGGTGTAACAGAACGCGGCAGTTGACGTTAGGACTGGCTGACGGGCCACTCCGCGCTGACGGTCTGCCTGGCCGTCACCGCGAGCGAGCCGCTCGTCACCAGCACCGCCGAGGCCCCTGAACTGACGTCGGCGCTGTTCTGCCCTGCCCGCCGGCACCACCGAAGAACGACGAAGACGAAGGAGAGGCATGGAGAAGATGACCTGGGACGGCGTCCACAAGCTGCGGGAGTGGCTGGACAGCGAGGACCAGGCCGCGGCCGGCGACGTGAAGCTGCTGCGGGTCCTCAAGATCGGCGAGGAGTTCGGGGAGGCCGCCCAGGCCATCACCGGCGCCCTTGGTGCCAACCCTCGCAAGGGCCACAGCAACACCTGGCAGGACGTCGAGAAGGAGCTGAGTGACGTCATCGTGACCGCCATGGTGGCCCTGGCCACGATCACCCCGGAGGCCGAGAAGGTCCTCGACGCGCGGGTCCAGGGGCTCCTGGAACGGCTGAACCTGAGCTGACCCGGGCCCGCAAACCTCACCCGTCCGTGCCTCGAAGGTGCTGGAACACCACGTGGGGCACGTGGTCCAAAGGGCGCTGGGCGACGCGGCTTCGTAGATTCCGACGAAGCTGCGGGGCGCGTTCGTTCATGCCCACAAAGATCACGAGCAAATCAAGTGATCAAATCAAAGGAATGTGGACCTTGTGCTACGCGCATCGTTTCAGACAAGATCCGAAGCGTTGTTGCAGAACTCGCCGCAGCCCGCAGGGGGTGCGGCGGGTCGCCCCCGTTCCATGCTCCGCAAGCTGACGGGGTGCGAGGTAGGCCCGGCGGTTCACCCGTCGGGCCTACCACTGTGTCGGGTCTCCTGAGCTGTTCCCGGCCGTGTTCCCGGCCGTGTTCCCACGGGAACACGGGCGTCCGAGGAAGCCGGAAGATGCGGCCGGGTGACGGAAGATTCGGCCGGATGCGCGAATCATCCGCGCAGGTCAGAGCAACGTCGCAGGTCAGAGGTGGTCTGAGGAACGCACTGTGCGGGGGCTCCGGCCGTCCCCCTTTTGTGCCGTCCCCCTTTTGCAGGCGCCCGTATTTTCCCGGGCGCCGGGAAGGGGTACGACTGACAGGTAGCACCGATCGGTAGGTCCCCCCGATGCGGCGAGGTGAGTACCCGGATGTCGGCAACACGGCCCGTACAGCCCAAGGTGACCGAGCGCGAGGCGCGCCAGGTCGCGGAAGCGGCCCGCGAGCAGGACTGGCGCAAGCCCAGCTTCGCCAAGGAGCTCTTCCTCGGACGCTTCCGGCTCGACCTGATCCATCCCCATCCCGCCCCCGCCGCCGAGGACGTCCGGCGGGGCGAGGCCTTCCTGGCCCGGCTGCGGGAGTTCTGCGAGAACGAGATCGACGGTCCGCGCATCGAGCGCGAGGCGCGGATCCCCGACGAGACGGTGCGCGGGCTCAAGCAGCTCGGCGCCCTCGGCATGAAGATCGGCACCGAGTACGGGGGCCTCGGCCTCACCCAGGTGTACTACAACAAGGCGCTCGCCCTCGTCGGTTCCGTCAGCCCCGCCATCGGGGCGCTGCTCTCCGCCCACCAGTCGATCGGTGTGCCGCAGCCGCTGAAGATGTTCGGCACGAAGGAGCAGAAGGACACCTACCTGCCCCGCTGCGCCACCACCGCGATCAGCGCCTTCCTGCTCACCGAGCCCGACGTGGGCTCCGACCCGGCGCGCCTGGCGACCACCGCCGTGCCCGACCCGGAGGACGAGGACACGTACGTCCTCGACGGGGTGAAGCTGTGGACCACCAACGGGGTGGTGGCCGACCTGCTCGTGGTCATGGCCAGGGTCCCCCGGAGCGAGAACCACCGCGGCGGGATCACCGCCTTCGTCGTCGAGGCGGACTCGCCGGGGATCACCGTCGAGCACCGCAACGCCTTCATGGGCCTGCGCGGCCTGGAGAACGGCGTCACCCGCTTCCACCGGGTCCGGGTGCCCGCGGCCCAGCGGATCGGCGCCGAGGGGGCCGGGCTGAAGATCGCGCTGACCACCCTCAACACCGGCAGGCTGTCCCTGCCCGCCATGTGCGTCGGCGCCGGCAAGTGGTGCCTGAAGATCGCCCGGGAATGGTCCGGCGCACGCGAGCAGTGGGGCCGTCCCGTCGCCCGGCACGAGGCCGTCGGGGCCAAGATCTCCTTCATCGCGGCCACCACGTTCGCCCTGGAGGCGGTGGTGGACCTCGCCTCCCAGATGGCCGACGAGGACCGCAACGACATCCGCATCGAAGCCGCCCTCGCCAAGCTCTACGGCTCCGAGATGGCCTGGCTGATGGCCGACGAGCTGGTCCAGATCCGCGGCGGCCGCGGCTTCGAGACCGCCGAGTCCCTGGCCGCGCGCGGCGAACGGGCCGTGCCCGCCGAGCAGCTGCTGCGCGACCTGCGCATCAACCGGATCTTCGAGGGTTCGACCGAGATCATGCACCTGCTGATCGCACGCGAGGCCGTCGACGCCCACCTCTCGGTCGCCGGCGACCTCATCGACCCCGAGAAGGACCTCGGCGACAAGGCGAAGGCGGGCGCCCGCGCGGCCGGCTTCTACGCCCGCTGGCTGCCCAGGCTCGCCGCCGGTCCCGGCCAGGTGCCCGGCGCCTACCGGGAGTTCCACCCGGCCGGCCACCCCGACCTCGCCACCCACCTGCGCTACGTCGAGCGCGGCGCCCGCAAGCTCGCCCGCTCGACCTTCTACGCGATGTCCCGCTGGCAGGGCCGGATGGAGACCAAGCAGGGCTTCCTCGGGCGGATCGTGGACATCGGCGCCGAGCTCTTCGCGATGAGCGCGGCCTGCGTGCGCGCCGAGCACCTGCGCGAGAGCGGCGACCACGGCCGCGAGGCCTACCAGCTCGCCGACGCCTTCTGCCGGCAGTCCCGGCTGCGCGTCGAGGAGCTCTTCGGACGCCTGTGGTCCAACACCGACGACCTCGACCGCAAGGTCGTCGAAGGGGTCCTCGGCGGCACCTACACCTGGCTGGAGGAGGGCGTGCTCGACCCCTCGGGCGACGGCCCGTGGATCGCGGACACCGCCCCCGGCCCCTCCACCCGGGAAAACGTGCACCGCCCCCTGCGCTGACCTGCCATCATCGGCAGCGGATCGGACGGATGTACGAGGATGGAGTACGCGTACGTCCGTACGTCCGTACGGCGTGCGGGCGTGCGGCGTACGAGCGAGCACCGGGACCGGCACGAAACGCGAGGCGGACGAGGACGATGGCGACGGCCGAGGAGGACCGGGCCTGCCGACGGCTGGCCTGGTGCGTGGCGCACCTGCTGCGCCACGCACCGCACCACGTGGTGGCCGACCTGATCGACCGGCTCGACGGGCCCACCCGCATGTACCTCTGCCGGGACCAGTGGCTGCCCGCCGCGGCCGTCACCCTGCTGCTGCGCCACGGCACCGACACCGACCGGCACTACATCGCCCGCAACCCGCACGTCGTCGGCCGTCCGCTGCCCGGCCTGCCCGGCCCCGCGCGGTACGCCGCCCGGCCGGGGCCCTCGCCCGCGCTGCTCGCCGAGACCGGCCCCGGCCCCCTGACCCCCGAGGAGCTGGTCCGGCTGCTGCGCCGGCACGGCCGCCGCCCCCGGGTCCCGCTCACCCTGCTCCGCATGCCGCACCTGCTCGACCTCCGGGACCCCGAGCCGCTGCTGCGCGCCCACGCCCGCGCCCCGCTGCCGGCCGGCGCGGTCGAGGCGCTGCTGCTGGCCGGCGGGCTGCCCCGGCAGGCGTGCCGCGCGCTGCTCGACGCGCGCACGGGGGACACGTACGGGCGCCACTGGTACCGCCCCGCCGTGCGCGCCGTCCGGATGGGCCTGCTCACCTGCGACGAGCTCGTCACCTACGTGGCCCCCGCGGCCCGGACCCTGCTGCTCGGGCACCTGCCCGTCACGCACGGCCTGCGCTGGACCCTGCCCGAACAGGCCGAGATGCAGTCGGCCGTGCACCGCGCCCTGCGTCCCGCGCTCGGCGACGACCCCCGGCTGTGGGCCGAACTGGGGCGGCGCGCCCCCGCCTTCCGCGGCACCCTGCCCGACCTGGCGGCGGCCCTGGCCGCGGGCACCCCGCCCGCGCCCGGCGACGTGCGCCACGACCCGGCGCTGGCCCGCGCCGTACGCCACCTCGCCCCGGACCCGTCCCCGGGCGAGCCGGCCGGCGCCTGGGAGCGCGAGCTGGCGCTGGTGAGCCTCGCCGTACCCATGGAGACGGCCGCCGAGGACGTCCGCTGGGTCCGCGACTGCCTGGACCGGTCCCTGCTGACCGGCGCCGACGTGGTCCGGCACAAGGTCCCCGCCTGCTGGGCGCTCGACGAGGACCAGTGGCTCGGGGACATAGGCCACCCCGACCGCCACGACCGCCCCGCCGCCGTACTCGCCGCCCGCGCCGAGGCCGACCGGCTCTTCGACGCGGCCCTCGGGGACGACCCCGGGGCCTGGTGGCGCGCCGCCCGGGCGCTCCCCGACTTCGCCGGAACCCTGCCCGAACTGCTGGCCCGCGTCACGGACGGGGACTCCGTGTCCAAGCGTCCCTGAGTTGCGGCAACAATGGGGGCATGAGCGACAGTCCAGCCCCCCTCGCCGACCCGCACCTCCTCTTCGACGCCGCGGCCGGCCGCCGGGACATCGTCATCCTCGGGTCGACCGGGTCCATCGGCACCCAGGCCATCGACCTCGCCCTGCGCAACCCGGACCGGTTCCGGGTCACCGCGCTGTCCGCCGCGGGCGGCCGGGTCGCCCTGCTGGCCGAACAGGCCCGGCGGCTCGGGGTCAGGGCCGTGGCCGTCGCCCGCGAGGACGCCGTACCGGCCCTGAAGGAGGCGCTGGGCGAGCAGTACGGCGCCGGCGAGCCGCTGCCCGAGATCCTGGCCGGGCCCGACGCGGCGGCCGAACTCGCCGCCTCGGACTGCCACACCGTCCTGAACGGCATCACCGGCTCCATCGGCCTCGCCCCCACCCTCGCGGCGCTGCGGGCCGGCCGCACCCTGGCCCTGGCCAACAAGGAGTCGCTGATCGTCGGCGGCCCCCTGGTCAAGGCCCTCGCGAAGCCCGGCCAGATCATCCCCGTGGACTCCGAGCACGCGGCCCTCTTCCAGGCCCTCGCCGCCGGCACCCGCGCCGACGTGCGCAAGCTCGTGGTCACCGCGTCCGGCGGCCCCTTCCGCGGCCGCACCCGCGCCGAGCTGGCCTCCGTCACCGTCGAGGACGCCCTGGCGCACCCCACCTGGGCCATGGGCCCGGTCATCACCGTCAACTCGGCGACCCTGGTCAACAAGGGACTGGAGGTCATCGAGGCGCACCTGCTCTACGACATCCCCTTCGACCGCATCGAGGTCGTGGTCCACCCCCAGTCCTACGTGCACTCGATGGTCGAGTTCACGGACGGTTCCACCCTCGCCCAGGCCACCCCGCCGGACATGCGCGGCCCCATCGCGATCGGTCTCGGCTGGCCCCAGCGGGTCCCGGACGCCTCCCGCGCCTTCGACTGGACCAAGGCCTCCACCTGGGAGTTCTTCCCGCTGGACACCGAGGCCTTCCCCGCGGTCGGCCTCGCCCGGCACGTCGGCACCCTGGGCGGAACCGCCCCCGCCGTGTTCAATGCGGCCAACGAGGAGTGCGTGGAGGCCTTCCTGGCCGGCCGGATGCCGTTCACGGCAATCATGGATACCGTCTCCGCAGTGGTCGACGAGCACGGAACCCCCGCGTCGGGAACCTCCCTGACGGTGGCGGACGTCCTGGAAGCGGAGACCTGGGCCAGGGCCCGGGCACGGGAGATGGCGGCGCGGGCCGCCGTGGAGGCGCGCGCATGACCCTGCTGCTGACCCTGATCGGCGTACTCGTCTTCGTCGTCGGACTGCTCTTCTCCATCGCCTGGCACGAGCTCGGCCACCTCTCCACGGCCAAGCTCTTCGGCATCCGCGTGCCCCAGTACATGGTCGGCTTCGGCAGGACCGTCTGGTCCCGCAAGAGGGGCGAGACCGAGTACGGGATCAAGGCCATCCCGATGGGCGGCTACATCCGCATGATCGGGATGTTCCCGCCCGGCGAGGACGGCAAGGTCACCGCCCGCTCCACCTCGCCCTTCCGGTCGATGATCGAGGACGCCCGGTCGGCGGCCTACGAGGAGCTCCAGCCCGGCGACGAGACGCGCCTGTTCTACACGCGCAAGCCCTGGAAGCGCGTGATCGTGATGTTCGCGGGCCCCTTCATGAACCTGGTGCTCGCCCTCGCGATCTTCTTCGGGGTCTGGATGACCTTCGGCGTCAACCGGACCACCACCCAGATCGCGACCGTCTCGCCCTGCGTCATCCAGCAGAGCGAGAAGCGCGAGATCTGCAAGGACGGCGACCCGGTCGCCCCGGCGAAGCAGGCCGGCCTGCGGGCGGACGACCGGATCGTCGCCTTCAACGGCAGGAAGGTCGCCGACTGGGCCACCCTGCAGAAGCGCATCCGCGACACCGTCGGCCCCGCCACCGTCACCGTCGTGCGCGACGGGCGGCAGCTGGACGTGCCGGTCACCCTGATCGCGAACCAGGTCGCCAAGACCGACGGCCACGGCGGCTACGTCAAGGGCCGGTACGTGACCGCAGGCTGGCTCGGCTTCAGCCCGAAGAACGAGATCGCCGCCCTGTCCTTCGGCGAGTCCGTCGACCACGTGGGCGAGATCGTCGACAGCAGCGTCGAGGGGCTGCTCAAGCTCCCCGCCAAGATCCCCGCCCTGTGGAACGCGGCCTTCGGCGGCGCCGAGCGCGAGCCCGACTCCCCGATGGGCATCGTCGGAGCGGCCCGGATCAGCGGGGACATCGCCGCCCTGGACCTGCCGAGCGAGCAGAAGATGTCGATCCTGCTCAACGTGCTGGGCATGTTCAACCTCTCGCTGTTCCTGTTCAACATGCTGCCCCTGCTGCCCCTGGACGGCGGCCACATCGCCGGCGCCCTGTGGGAGTCCCTGCGCCGCACCGTGGCGAAGGTCTTCCGGCGGGCCGACCCCGGCCCCTTCGACGTGGCGAAGCTGATGCCCGCCGCGTACGTGGTCGCCGGCGTCTTCGTCTGCTTCACCCTGCTGGTGCTCGTGGCCGACGTGGTCAACCCGATCAAGATCACCTAGCCGTACGGGCGACACCCAGCGCCGCGGGAGCCGGGCACGGTGACGTGCCCGGCTCTCCGCGTTCGGGTGGCGTGACCCCTCGGATGCAAGGGGCGCGCGCTGCTTGGCGTAATCTCGAAGGCTGGAGCCCGCCGATCTCGGGACCTCGATCCACACCTTGGGGTAGCACAGCAGATGACTGCCATCTCTCTCGGAATGCCGTCCGTGCCGACGAAGCTTGCCGACCGCAGGGTCAGCCGCAAGATCCAGGTCGGTTCCGTGGCCGTCG
Source organism: Streptomyces sp. NPDC048352 (assembly GCF_040651895.1). Lineage (NCBI taxonomy): Bacteria > Bacillati > Actinomycetota > Actinomycetes > Kitasatosporales > Streptomycetaceae > Streptomyces > Streptomyces sp. NPDC048352. The sequence goes on along the minus strand of NZ_JBEZKZ010000030.1, from coordinate 10,602 downwards.
GCGGCGACGCGCCGATCTCGGTGCAGTCGATGACGACGACCCGCACCTCCGACATCGGCGCCACCCTCCAGCAGATCGCCGAGCTGACCGCCTCCGGCTGCCAGATCGTCCGCGTCGCCTGCCCGACGCAGGACGACGCCGACGCGCTCGCCGTCATCGCGAAGAAGTCGCAGATCCCGGTCATCGCCGACATCCACTTCCAGCCCAAGTACGTCTTCGCCGCGATCGACGCCGGCTGCGCCGCCGTCCGCGTCAACCCGGGCAACATCAAGCAGTTCGACGACAAGGTCAAGGAGATCGCCCACGCCGCCAAGGACGCGGGCACCCCGATCCGCATCGGCGTCAACGCGGGCTCCCTCGACGCGCGGCTGCTGAAGAAGTACGGCAAGGCCACCCCCGAGGCGCTCGTCGAGTCCGCGCTGTGGGAGGCCTCCCTCTTCGAGGAGCACGGCTTCGGCGACATCAAGATCTCGGTCAAGCACAACGACCCGGTCGTCATGGTCAACGCCTACCGCCAGCTCGCCGCCCAGTGCGACTACCCGCTGCACCTCGGCGTGACCGAGGCCGGCCCCGCCTTCCAGGGCACCATCAAGTCCGCCGTCGCCTTCGGCGCGCTGCTCTCCGAGGGCATCGGCGACACCATCCGCGTCTCCCTCTCCGCGCCGCCGGTCGAGGAGGTCAAGGTCGGCAACCAGATCCTGGAGTCGCTGAACCTCAAGCCGCGCCGCCTCGAGATCGTCTCCTGCCCCTCCTGCGGCCGCGCCCAGGTCGACGTCTACAAGCTGGCCGAGGAGGTTACGGCCGGCCTGGAGGGCATGACCGTCCCGCTGCGCGTCGCCGTCATGGGCTGCGTCGTCAACGGCCCCGGCGAGGCCCGCGAGGCCGACCTCGGCGTCGCCTCCGGCAACGGCAAGGGCCAGATCTTCGTCAAGGGCGAGGTCATCAAGACCGTCCCCGAGTCCAAGATCGTGGAGACCCTCATCGACGAGGCGCTGAAGATCGCCGAGCAGATGGAGAAGGACGGCGTCGCCTCAGGCGAGCCCAGCGTCGCCATCGGAGTCTGACCCCGGCCTCCCGGCCCCAGCCGACGCCTTCCCGGCCCCGTTCCCGCAGCTCGCGGGCGGGGCCGGTCCTCTTTCGTGACCTGGGGGACCGGGCGTGCGCAGGTCGCGGCGGGTACAGTGCGGAGATCAGCAGACTTGCATGGTGAGGCACCGGTGTTGACGCAGACCACGACCAGGGTCCTTGAACCCAGTGATCTCGACGCCGCGCTCGACATCCTCGGACGTGAGCCGGTCGAGAACGCCTTCGTCACCTCCCGGGTCCAGGTCGCCGGACTCGATCCCTGGCGCCTGGGCGGAGAGATGTGGGGCTGGTACGCCGGCGGCGAGCTCCGCTCCCTGTGCTACGCGGGAGCCAACCTGGTCCCCGTCTGCGCCGGCCCCGACGCCGTACGCGCCTTCGCCGACCGCGCCCGGCGCACCGGCCGCCGCTGCTCCTCCATCGTCGGCCCCGCCGAGGCCACCCGGCTGCTGTGGCAGCTCCTGGAGCCCAGCTGGGGACCGGCCCGCGACGTCCGCGCCCGCCAGCCGCTCATGGTCACCGAGCAGCCCTCCGCCGAGATCGCCCCCGACCCGCTGGTCCGCCGGATCCGCAAGGACGAGATGGACCTGATCATGCCCGCCTGCGTGGCCATGTTCACCGAGGAGGTCGGCATCTCGCCCATGGCCGGGGACGGCGGCCTGCTCTACCAGGCCCGGGTCGCCGAGCTCGTCGGCAGCGGCCGCTCCTTCGCCCGCGTCGAGAACGGCAAGGTCGTCTTCAAGGCCGAGATCGGAGCCGCCACCGCCGCCGCCTGCCAGATCCAGGGCGTGTGGGTGGCGCCGGAGTTCCGCGGCCGCGGGCACTCCGAGACCGGTATGGCCGCCGTCGTGGAGCACGCCCTGCGCGACGTGGCCCCCGTGGTCAGCCTCTACGTCAACGACTTCAACACCGCCGCCCGCGCCGCCTACCGCAGGGTCGGCTTCCGCGAGGTCGGCGCGTTCATGAGCGTCCTGTTCTGACGTGCGTACGGGCCCTGCCGCGGCGTACGGCCGGGGGCGGCCGGTTTCGTACCGGAAGCCGTACCGGAGCGCCCCTACCCCGAAGTAAGGTCGCCGCATGCTGCCTCCTTCCCCGGGCGACGACCCCGCACGGCCCGCCGGCCTCCGCATCGGGCACCTCGACCTCGCCGGCCGGGTGGACGAAGCCCTGCGCGTCCAGGCCGTCGCCTTCGGCCTCAGCGAGGAGGAGGTCGGCATCCGGCGCTACATCGTCCAGCGCCACATGACCTGCCCGGGCGCCCGCGCGCTCGGCGCGTTCACCGCCGACGGGGCCCTGGCCGGCTTCGTGTACGGCATGCCCAACGACCGCGGCCACTGGTGGTCCACCATCGTCGAGCCCTACCTGCGGGCCGGCGGCACCGAGCACTGGCTCGACGGCTCCTTCGTCATCACCGAGCTGCACGTCCACCCCGGCTTCCAGGGCCGCGGCGTCGGCCGCGCCCTCATCACCCGGATCACCGACGGCGCCGCCGAGCCCCGCTCGATCCTCTCCGCCATCGACACCGACAGCCCGGCCCGCGGGCTCTACGCCGCCCTCGGCTACCGGGACCTGGCCCGCAAGGTGCACTTCCCGAGCGCGAGCCTGCCGTACGCGGTCATGGGGGCCCCGCTGCCGCTGCTCAGGCCCCCGCACACGCCCTGAAACGGTTTCCGCTGCCCGTACGCCCCCCGGTAGCCTCCCGTCATGTCTACGCAACACGTGCAGCGCATGTCCCGCCTCATGGCCAAGACCCTCCGCGAGGACCCGGCCGACGCGGAGACCCTGAGCCACCGCCTCCTCGTCCGGGCCGGCTACGTCCGGCGCAGCTCCGCCGGGGTGTGGACCTGGCTGCCGCTCGGCAAGAAGGTCCTGGACAACGTCTCGCGCATCGTCCGCGAGGAGATGGACGCGATCGGCGCCCAGGAGGTGCTGCTGCCGGCGCTGCTGCCGAAGGAGCCGTACGAGGTCAGCGGCCGCTGGTCGGAGTACGGCGACCTGCTGTTCCGGCTGAAGGACCGCAAGGGCGCCGACTACCTGCTCGGCCCCACCCACGAGGAGATCTTCACCCTGGTGGTGAAGGACCAGTGCACGTCCTACAAGGACCTGCCGGTCATGCTGTACCAGATCCAGACGAAGTACCGCGACGAGGCCCGGCCCCGGTCCGGGGTGCTGCGCGGCCGCGAGTTCCAGATGAAGGACTCCTACTCCTTCGACGTGTCGCAGGAGGGGCTGGAGGAGTCCTACCGGCTCCACCGCGAGGCCTACGTACGGATCTTCCAGCGGCTCGGCCTGGACCACCGCATCGTGTCCGCCGTGTCCGGCGCCATGGGCGGCTCGGCGTCGGAGGAGTTCCTCGCCCCGGCCGCGGCCGGTGAGGACACCTTCGTGGACTGCCCCTCCTGCGACTACGCGGCGAACACCGAGGCGGTGACCTTCGCGCCGGCCCCGGTGGAGGCGGCCGGCCACGGACCGCTGGAGGAGATCCCCACCCCGGACACCCCCACGATCGAGACCCTGGCCGCGCACCTCGGCGTGCCGGCGTCCGCGACCCTGAAGAACCTCCTGGTCAAGGTGGACGGCGAGATCACCGCCGTCGGCGTGCCCGGGGACCGGGAGGTGGACCTCGGCAAGCTCGGCGAGCACCTGGCCCCGGCCGTGGTGGAGCTGGTGACGGCCGAGGACTTCGCGGACCGGCCGGACCTCGTACGCGGCTACGTGGGCCCGCAGGGCCTGGACAAGGTCCGCTACCTCGCCGACCCCCGCGTCGCACCCGGAACCGCCTGGGTGACGGGGGCCAACAAGCCCGACACCCACGCCCGCAACGTGGTGTGCGGCCGGGACTTCGAGGTGGACCGCTACCTGGACGTGGTCGTCGTCGAGCCGGGCGACCCCTGCCCGTCCTGCGGGGCGGGGCTGAAGCTGGACCGGGCCATCGAGATCGGGCACATCTTCCAGCTGGGCCGCAAGTACGCCGACGCGTTCGGGCTCGACGTGCTCGGCAAGGAGGGCAAGCCGGTCCGGGTCACCATGGGCTCGTACGGCATCGGCGTCTCCCGGGCGGTGGCGGCGCTGGCCGAGCAGACGGCCGACGAGCGGGGCCTGCGCTGGCCCGCGTCGGTGGCGCCGGCCGACGTCCACGTGGTGGCGGCGGGCAAGGCCGGGCCGCTCGCGCTGGCGGAGGAGGCGGCGGCCGCCCTGGCCGCGGCCGGGCGGCGGGTGCTGCTGGACGACCGCGCCGGGCTGTCGCCGGGGGTCAAGCTCACCGACGCGGAGCTGATCGGCGTGCCGTGGATCCTGGTGGCGGGGAGGCGCTCCGCCGAGGGCGTGGTCGAGCTCCAGGACCGCGCCGCGGGCACCCGCGAGGAACTCCCCCTCCAGGAGGCCCTCGCCCGCCTGGCGTAGCCGTGGTGGCGGCTGCCGCTGCGCGGGCGGGCCCCTCCCCGCGCTTCGCCCGTTCCCCGGGGGCTCCGCCCCCGGACCCCGTTCTCCGGTTCACCCGACGCGTGAGGCGACGGGCGCGCAGCGTTCCCGTGCGGGGGCGGCCCCGCGCAGCGGCAGCCCCCGTCGGCCGACGCTGCGCTTCAGGAAGGCGTCGCCGGCGGTTCGGGGGACGTGGCCCCGGGCGGGGCGATGGCGGCCTCCGCGGGGCTCTGGGCCGGGGGAGCGACAGGGGTGGCCTCGGCGGGGCTCTGGGCCGGGGGAGTGGCCGGGGCGGCTTCGGCCGGGTCCTGGGCCGCCGGAGGGACGGGGGCCGCGCGCTCCAGGAAGCGCAGCAGTTCCACCGGGAACGGCAGCACCAGCGTCGAGTTCTTCTCCGCCGCCACCGCGATCACCGTCTGCAGCAGCCGCAGCTGGAGCGCCGCCGGCTGGTCCGACATCACCGCCGCGGCCTCCGCCAGCTTGTGCGAGGCCTGGAGCTCCGCGTCCGCGTTGATCACCCGCGCGCGCCGCTCCCGGTCCGCCTCCGCCTGCCGTGCCATCGAGCGCTTCATCGTCTCGGGCAGCGACACGTCCTTGATCTCCACCCGGTCGATCTGCACGCCCCAGCCCATCGCCGGGCTGTCGATCATCAGCTCCAGCCCCTGGTTGAGCTTCTCGCGGTTCGACAGCAGGTCGTCCAGGTCGCTCTTGCCGATGATCGACCGCAGCGAGGTCTGCGCCATCTGGGAGACCGCGAACCGGTAGTCCTCGACCGCGACGATCGCGCTCGCCGGGTCGACCACCTTGAAGTAGACCACCGCGTCCACCCGCACCGTGACGTTGTCCCGCGTGATGCCCTCCTGCGCCGGCACCGGCAGCGTCACGATCTGAAGGTTCACCTTCCGCAACCGGTCCACGACCGGAACGATCACGGTGAACCCGGGCGGCCGCACGCCTTCCCGCAGCCGACCGAAGCGGAAGACCACGCCCCGCTCGTACTGCTTCACCACCCGGGCGGCCGCGCCCAGATACACCGCGACGCCCGTGGCGGCGGCGATTCCCGCTGTCAGCAGTTCCTCGACCATGACGGCCCCCTGCCGGACATACCTACCTATTCACGGTATGCCCGCCGGCCCGCCCTACAACCAGGCCGCGAACTCCAGCAGCAGCTCCGCGTCCCGCCGGCGTCCCGCCGCCAGCGCCCGGCAGCCCGACTCCACCGCCCGGAAGACCGTCCAGCCCCGCAGCCGGTCCCGGTCCACCTCCAGGGAGTCGGCGAGCTTGTTCACCCGCCGCCGCGCCCCGGACGCCCCCGCCGAGGCGGCCACCTGGTCCTCGAGCCGGTCCCGCACCAGCCGGGCCAGGTCGTAGGCCCGCTCGCCCACCAGCGGGTCGGGCCCCACGGTCAGCCACGGCGCCCGCTCGCCCGCCAGCACCTTGCCCTGCCGGAAGTTCCCGTGCAGCAGCAGCTCCTCGCCGGGCGGGCCGGTCAGCTCCTCCCGCAGCGCCACCGCCGTGTCCGCGAGCGCCCGCACCTCCGGCGGCGCCGACCGCAGCGCCTCGCACTGGGCCGCCGTGCGCTCGGCCACCGTCTCGAACGGGTGCCCCTCGGCCGGCCGCACCCACAGCCGGCGCAGCGTGCCGCAGGCCTCCAGCAGGGCCTTGGCCTCCGGCAGCGAACGCAGCGACACGTCCGGGTGCAGCCGTTCCAGCAGCAGCGCGCCGTCCTCCTCGTGGTGGCGCGTGTCCAGGACCCGTACGGCTCCGAAACCGCCCCAGTGGGCGAGCGCGGCCAGCTCCCGGTCGGGCCGGGCCGTCGGCGGCGCCAGCTTCAGGGCGGCCGGGGTGCCGTCGGGGTAGCGGACGAGCAGCAGCAGACTGCTGCGCCCGCCCGGGGCCTGGACCCGCTGGGCCGCGACGTCCCGCCGCTTCAGCGCCTCCTCGGCCAGCTCGGGCAGACGCCCCAGCCACTCCGTGTCCCGCTCGGCCGGCGGCAGTTCGCCGAGTGCCCGTACGAGCCGCTGCGGCGGTTCGAAAGCCATGCGTGCGTGGTCCCTTTCAGCTGGTACGGGCCCGCTCCGAGCGTTCCGTGAGCCCAGGGAAGGCTACGCCGGTACCGCGCCAGCGTGCCGCGCGCACGGCCGCGGCGCTCAGCGCGTCAGCCGCCTCGCGGCGCAACTGGCCGTCCGCCGACCGCACCAGGTCGGAGTACGCGCCCGCCACCCGGTCCTCGATCTCGGCGGCCAGCCGCTCGGTGTCGTCGGGGGTGCGCAGCTCGAAGGGCAGCGCGTACGCCGCCTCCGCGGCCTGCGGCGCGCCGCCCAGCTCCCGCACGGTCCGGGTCAGCCGGTCGCGGCGGGCCAGGTGGCCGCCGTACGCCTCGCGCGCCTCCGCCGCCCGGGCGGGGGCGACGCGCGCGCCGATCACCCCGTACCCGTACGCCGCCGCGTGCTCGGCGGCCAGCGCGGCCTGGGCGGCCCGCAGGGCGCCGCCGGCGGGGGAGGGCGAGGGCTTCACGAGGCGGCTCCCGGGGTCGAGGTCAGCAGGTAGGCGTGGACGGCCCCGCAGGCCGCCACCGAGGCCAGCAGCCGGGCGAGTTCCCCCGGGGCGGCGGCCAGGGCGATGGTCCGGGCCTCCGACAGGCTCCGCTCCGCGTCCGCGAGCGCGCTCAGTGCCTCGGCGGGCTGCGCCGGTACCGCCTCGCGGCTCGCGGCCGGCGGGCCGGGCGCGGGCGCCGCGGCCCCCGGGGCGGCCGGGGAGGGCGGCGCCGTCCTCGAGGACGGCTCGCGGGCGGCGGGGTCCGCGAAGGCCAGTGCCGCGGTGTGCTCGGCGACGGCGGCGCGCAGCGGCGCGAGGCGCCCGGCGAGGGCCGGATGGGCGGCCGCGGTGGTGTCGTAACGTTCCAGCAGTCGCTCGCTGTCACGAACGGCGCCTTCCCGCATCCGCCGTTCGAGGGGAATCCCGCTGCCGGCGCCGGGGGCGTCGCCGCCACCGGTGCACCCGGTGAGCAGCACGGCCCCGGCCGCACCGGCGGTTCCGACGAGCAGGCTCCTTCGTGAGGGCGAGGGCCTCAAGGGCGTGGTCCAGGGCACGGCGGCGTCCTCGGGGGTGATGACGGGGCAGGGTGTGATCACGGTACCCGGGGGTCCCGTCCGGAGCGCGGACGGCAACACCCTCCGCGACCGGATACCCTTTGACCTGACACGACGGAAAACCACAACAGCACACGCGGCCGAGGAGTCACCCGGATGAGCACGACCCAGAGCGACAGGCTGCGCGGACTGCTGGAGCCGCTCGTCGCCGCCAAGGGCCTGGACCTCGAGGACATCGAGCTTTCCAAGGCGGGCAAGCGGCGGATGCTGCGCATCATCGTGGATTCCGATGAGGGTGTCGACCTGGACGAGTGCGCCGAGCTGAGCCGTGAGATCTCCGACCGGCTCGACGAGTCCGACGCGATGGGCGAGGACGAGTACAACCTCGAAGTCAGCTCCCCCGGCGCGGACCGCCCGCTCAGCGAGCACCGTCACTACGTTCGGGCGATCGGCCGCCTCGTGAAGTTCCAGCTGTCCGCCGAAGGTGGAAAGGATGCCGGCGAACTGGTCGCCCGCATCCTCGGCGTCGACGACGAGGGCATGGACGTCGAAGTTCCGGGTGTGAAGGGCCGCAAGGCGACCGCCCGCCGTATTGCTTTCACCGACATCGCCAAGGCGCGAGTCGAGATCGAGTTCAGCCGCAAGGACAAGAAGGAAGAGGAGGCGTAGCCGTGGACATCGACATGAGTGCCCTGCGGGGTCTGGTCCGGGAGAAGGAGATCTCCTTCGACCTGCTCGTCGAGGCGATCGAGTCGGCCCTCCTCATCGCGTACCACCGCACGGAGGGCAGCTTCCGGCGCGCCCGCGTCGAGCTCGACCGTACCAACGGTCACGTGGTCGTGTGGGCGACGGAGGACCCGAGGGACCTCGAGGAGGGGCAGGAGCCCAAGGAGTTCGACGACACGCCGTCGGACTTCGGACGGATCGCCGCGACGACCGCCAAGCAGGTGATCCTCCAGCGTCTGCGCGACGCCGAGGACGACCTGACCTTCGGCGAGTTCGCCGGCCGCGAGGGCGACGTCATCACCGGCGTCGTCCAGCAGGGCAAGGACCCCAAGAACGTCCTCGTCGACATCGGCAAGCTGGAGGCCATCCTGCCGGTGCAGGAGCAGGTCCCCGGCGAGGAGTACACGCACGGGCTCCGCCTGAAGACGTACGTCGTCCGGGTGGCGAAGGGTGTCCGCGGTCCGTCCGTGACGCTGTCGCGGACCCACCCCAACCTGGTGAAGAAGCTGTTCGCCCTGGAGGTCCCGGAGATCGCCGACGGCAGCGTCGAGATCTCCGCGATCGCCCGTGAGGCCGGCCACCGCACCAAGATCGCCGTCCGGTCCACCCGCTCCGGCCTCAACCCGAAGGGCGCCTGCATCGGCCCGATGGGCGCCCGCGTGCGCAACGTGATGGCCGAGCTGCACGGAGAGAAGATCGACATCGTCGACTGGTCGGACGACCCGGCGGAGATGGTGGCGAACGCCCTGTCCCCCGCGCGGGTGAGCAAGGTCGAGGTCGTCGACTGGGACACCCGCTCCGCGCGGGTGACCGTGCCCGACTACCAGCTGTCACTGGCGATCGGCAAGGAGGGCCAGAACGCCCGCCTCGCCGCCCGGCTCACCGGCTGGCGCATCGACATCCGGCCGGACACCGAGGCACCCGACGACGCGGACGCCCGCGCCTGACGGACCGGTGTGCCGGGCGCCCGACCGGGAATAAACCGGTACCGGCCGGGGGTTTCCGGGCGGTAGACAGGTACTCCGGCACGCCGGAGCACCGTACGAGACCACAACGACATCCGTTCGATTTTTCCCCTGAAGGGGTGAGGTCGGTACGGGGAGGTAGACTTAGGCGTGTCTGGCCGGACGCAAGCCCGCGCATGCCCCGAACGCACCTGTGTGGGGTGCCGGGAGCGAGCGGCCAAGAGCGATCTGCTGCGCATCGTGGCGGTCGGGGACGCATGCGTCCCGGATCATCGCGGTACGCTGCCCGGCCGGGGTGCCTACGTGCACCCCGCCGTGGTCTGCCTCGACCAGGCGGTCCGCCGCCGGGCGTTCCCCCGGGCCCTCAGGTCCGCCGGAGCGCTCGACACGGAGGGACTGCGCACTGCCCTGGCCGTACCGGCCGAGGCGACCCCGTAAGAAAGAAGTACGGCACGGACACCCCGTGCGGTCAGGTACCTCGCGAGTTGGAAGTAGGTCGAGATTGCGATGAGCACTCGATGAGTACGCGATGAGTACGCCCATGAAGTAGCGACGGTCCGGCGTAACCCGGACCTAAAAGGAGCGATGTGGCTAAGGTCCGGGTATACGAACTCGCCAAGGAGTTCGGGGTAGAGAGCAAGGTCGTCATGGCCAAGCTCCAAGAACTCGGTGAATTCGTCCGTTCGGCGTCCTCGACGATCGAGGCGCCGGTTGTACGCAAGTTGACTGACGCACTGCAGGGGCCCGGCGGCAACGCCGGCAAGTCCGCTGCGAAGCCCGGCGCGCCCCGCAAGGCCGCGCCCGCCAAGCCCGCGGCGCCCTCCCCGGCCGCCGCGGCACGTCCTGCCGCCCCCAAGCCCGGCGCACCGGCCCCCAAGCCGGCCGCTGCCGAGGCTCCCGCGGCACCCGCCCCGGTGACTCCGGCCGCTCCCGGCCCGCGTCCCGGTCCCAAGGCTCCCGCCCCGAAGCCCGCTCCGGCGGCTCCCGTGGCGACCGAGTTCTCCGCGCCTCCGGCGGCCCCGGCCGCCCCGGCGCGTCCCGCCGCCGCCCCCGGCCCCCGTCCGGCGCAGCAGCGCCCGGCCGGCCCGGGTCAGGGTGCCCGTCCCGGCGCCCCGCGTCCGGCCGGCGCCACCCCCGGCGCCCAGGCCCCGCGGCCCGGCGGCTCGCAGGCCCCGCGTCCCCAGGGCTCCCGTCCGGCCGGTCCCCGTCCGGGCAACAACCCCTTCACCTCCGGCGGCTCGACCGGCATGGCGCGCCCGCAGGCGCCCCGTCCGGCCGGCGCTCCGCGTCCCGGTGCCCCCGGCGCCGGCGGCCAG
>NZ_JBEZKZ010000029.1:0-82319 GCF_040651895.1 Streptomyces sp. NPDC048352 | reverse complement strand
CCCGGCGGCGCAGAGCAGCGCCAGCGCGGGCGCCAGCGCGCCCAGCACCCTGCGGTGGAGGCGCCCGCGGCGGGCGGGGCGGGGGTCCGGCACGGCTGACACACCCCTCCTCGACGCGTCGACCCCGCCACTGTGGACCGCCCGCGCCGGCCCCGGCCGCCTTGGCCGCGGCGTGTCATGTGCGGCGCCCCGGACACGCCGCGGAAGCCGCCCGTTTGCCCGCCCCGGATGGCGCAAGCCCGGCCGGAGGCGCTCAATGTGGCAGAACGTGCGGTGTTCCCGTGGCGCACGAGGACCGGCGCGCGGGGTGCGGACCCGCGCCGGCGAACGGAGCTGCCGATGAACGACCCCAGCGCCCTCGCGGCGGCGGACCACGGCGACCGCGACGGGCTCCGCGCCCCCTCGGCCGCCGGGCCCGTACCCGCCGCGGCACCGGCGCGGGGCGCGCTGCGCCACGTACTGCGCCGGCCGACCGCCGCCGTGCTGCTGCTGTGCGGCGTCCTGCACCTCCCCGCGCACCCGGCGCGGCCCCCGGCCCCCGAGGGCCTGGCGCCGCTGGCGGTGTCCCTGCTGTGCCTGGAGCTCGGCGCCCTGCTGGCGGTACGCGACACCCCGGCGGTCTGGCGGGCGGCGGCCGTGGCCGCGCTCTGCGTGGTCACCCTGCACGTCGTGGGCGGGGTGGTGCTCTACGACCCGCTGGGCGCCGCGCTCGGCGGGCCGTACGCCTGGTCCGGCGTCACGGCCGTGCTCGGCGCGGGGGTCGGTGCGGTCCTGGCCGGCCTGGCCCTGAAGAACCGCCGCCCGCCGCCGGGCACGGAAGGCTGAGGCCGGCCCGCCCGTACGGGCGGGGCCCCGTCCCGGTCCGGACGACACGCCTCAGGAGGAGCGGGTCCAGGCGAGGAGCCGGTCCGCCGGCCAGGTGTTGATCACACGGTCGGGCGGCACCCCGCACTCCGCCGCGCGTTCGCAGCCCAGGATCTGCCAGTCCAGCTGGCCCGGGGCGTGCGCGTCGGTGTCGACCGCGAAGAAGGTGCCCGCCGCGACGGCCAGGCGCAGCAGCCGCCGGGGCGGGTCCAGCCGCTCGGGGCGGCTGTTGACCTCCACCGCCGTGCCGGACTCCGCGCACGCGGCGAAGACGGCCTCGGCGTCGAAGGTGGACTCCGGGCGGGTCCGACCGGTCACCAGCCGTCCCGTGCAGTGGCCGAGGACGTCCATCAGGGGATTGCGCACCGCCGTGAGCAGCCGGCGCGTCATGGCGGGGGACTCCATCCGCAGCTTCGAGTGGACCGACCCCACCACCAGGTCGAGCTGGTCCAGCAGCTCCGGCTCCTGGTCGAGCGAGCCGTCGAGGAGGATGTCGCACTCGATGCCGGTGAGCAGCCGGAAGGGGGCCCACGCCTCGTTCAGCTCCGCCACCACCCGCAGCTGTTCGCGCAGCCGCTCCGGCGACAGGCCCCGGGCGACCTTCAGGCTCGGCGAGTGGTCCGTCAGCACCGCCCACTCGTGCCCCAGCTCGGCGGCCGCGCGCCCCATCGCCTCGATCGGGCTCCCGCCGTCCGACCAGTCCGAATGCAGATGGCAGTCCCCGCGCAGGGCCGCGCGCAGCGCCGTGGCCGCCGGTGAGGCGGGAGGCCCCTGCGGCACGGCCGCGGCCTCCTCCTCCAGGTGGCTCAGGTACTCCGGGATCCCGCCGGCCAGCGCCTCGCGCACCACCTGGGCGGTCTTGGGCCCGATGCCCTTGACCGCTTCCAGCGAGCCGGCCGCGGCCCGCTCGGCCGCTTCCCGGCCGCCCATGTCCGCCACGGCCGCCGCCGCCGTACGGAAAGCCCGTACCCGGTACGTCGGTGCCTGCGCGCGCTCCAGCAGGAACGCGATACGGTCCAGCGCCGCCACCGGGTCCATGCGCACCTCCTCCGGACCAGTCTCCCCAGAAGCCGGGCGGCCGGCGAGCCGGCCGGTCAGGCCCCGCCGCCCACCGCTCCGGGCGGCGCGACCCGCTCCGTGAGGGTGAACAGGGCGCCGTCCGGGTCACGGAGCATGATCGAGCGCTCGGTACCGTCGCAGGTGATCACCGAGACGGTGCGGCCGCCGAGGTCGAGGGCGGCCTCCACGGCGGAGTCCAGGTCCGCCACCCGGAAGTGCACGTGCCAGCGGGGCCGGGTGTGCGGCATGTACCCGCCCGGCTCCACCGGGCCGCTGTCCAGCCGGGCCACCGGCTCCCCGCCCTGCCGCAGGACGACCTGCTCCTCCTCGTAGGAGACCTCGCAGCACCCGGGCCGGCCCGTGGCCCACTCCAGCACCTCGCCGTAGAACAGCGCGGCGTCGAAGGCGTTCCTGGTCCGCAGCTCCAGCCAGGCCGGGGCGGGGCCCAGCCCCACCCGCCAGCCCGCGGAGACGGGCCCCTGCCAGACCCCGAAGACCGCGCCGTCCACGTCGGCGACCAGCGCCGCCCGCCCGCCCCCGGGGAAGGAGACCGGGCCCACGGCGACCGTGCCGCTGCGCTCGCGGATCCGGGACGCCGCCACGTCGACGTCGTCCACCGCGAAGTACGGGGTCCATGCCACCGCCACCGCCAGATCGGTGGCCAGCGCCCCGATCCCGGCCACGGGTACGCCGTCCAGCACCGCCACCGAGAAGGCCGAGCCGAGCCGGGCCCGGCGGAAGGTCCAGCCCACGACCGTCCCGTAGAAGCGCTGGGACGCCTCCAGGTCGCGGGCCATCAGACTCACCCAGCAGGGGGCCCCGAAGACGTCCTTCGTAGAAATTTCCACAGCACAAGGAGTAGCGTCCGGGCCCCCTCGCCACCGCGCAGGCGCGCCCGCAGGTCACCACCAGTAGGCGGGGTACCTCGGCGCCGTGCGGCGGATGCGGGACCCGGCGTAGCCGGTGAGGACCAGGAGCACCGTGGACCCGAAGAGCAGGGGGACGAAGCGGGCCGGCGCGGGCGTCTGGAGCACCGTGATCACGGCGGTGGCCACGGCCGGGGAGTGCGGGGTGCGGGCCAGCGTCAGGAGGGCCAGGGTGAGCCCGGCCGCCACGGCCGCCGCCCAGGCACTGCTGCCCGCCACCGCGAGGACCGCGAAGCCGCAGGCCGCGCCCAGCAGGTGGCCGATGACGACCCCGCGCGGCTGCGCCAGCGGCAGGGTGGGCGCGCTGTGCACCAGGGCCGCACTCGCGGCCAGCGGGGGTATGAGCACCGGCTCGTGGATCATGGCGCCGATCGCCACGAGGCCCAGCAGCACGGTCGTGGCGGCGCTGACGCTGTGGAAGGCGGCGGCCGCGCTCGGCCGGGCCGGGGCCCGGGGCGTGATCAGCCGCCCGCCCGCGGCGGGCACAGGAGCGGCGGGAGTGGGGGAGGGGGCGGTGGTGGTGCTCGAGTGCATACGGGGCAGGATTTCCGGTACGGGCGGGACAGGAGGCAGGAGGCAGGAGCGGCCGCGCCGGGACGGTGATCGACCTCCGGCCGGGCCTCGCGTCCGGTCCGGGTGAGGCCGACGCAATCCGGACACAAACCCTATCGCGCCCCCCGCGCGGCGGAAGCGGCGGGGGCGGCTCCGCAGGGAGCGCACGGCCGGGGCGCGGGAGGCGGGCGCGGGGTAGGGAGCGCGCACGCGGGAGCGCGAAGAGCGGATCGCGCCGCCGGGCCCCCCGCCGTCGTGTATGACTGCGGGGGCACGTGCTCAAGGCAGGGAAGGACCAGCATGACGACGCAACCGCACCTCGCCGGGATCCTCACGGACCTCGACGCGGTGATCGCCGCGGCCCCCGCCGACGCGACCGGCGCCCTGTGGCGGCTCACCGGGACCGCGCGCGGCCTGGACTCCAACCTGATCCGGCTGCGCCCCGGCGCGGCCATCGCCGAGCACGCCGAGCCGGCCCTCGACGTCATGCTCGTCGTGGTGGAGGGCGGCGGGCGGATCGACACCGAGGACGGCACGCTCCGGCTGCGCCCCCACACGGCCTGCTGGCTGCCGCGCGGCGCCCGCCGCTCGCTGACCGCCGGCCCGCAGGGGCTGACGTACCTGACCGTCCACACCCGGCGCCCCGGCATGGGCATCGGCACCGCCGAACGTCCGGCCGGCTCCGCCGGGGGCGAGGGCGGCGAGACGGCCTGCCTGCTGCACCGGGTCTGCCCGGAGTGCGGCCGGCTCTCCACCGAGTCGGGCGCCCGCTTCTGCTCCCGTTGCGGCACCGCCCTGCCGGACTGACCGGACCGGTCCGGGGGCCTCGCGGCCGCGCGGGGCCTCCCGGGTTCGGGTCCCGGGAGGCCCCGGTCAGGTGGCCGGGGTCAGAAACCGCAGCGGGTGACCCACTTGTGCGAGGAGATGCGGTCGTTCCACTCCCACGGGATGTTGCCCGCGGAGCCGTTCGGGGCGCAGGTGGAGGCGCCGCCGTAGCCGATGTTCTCGTAGACCCGGACGTCGCCCAGCGCGCCCGAGTAGCCGTTGTTCCACCAGGACGAGGCCCGGTCGTTCATGTTGTAGTTGTTGCCGGCGCCACAGGTGCGCCAGTCCGAGTCGTTGCCGCTCCAGCCGCAGGCCGGGCCGCCCCGGTTGGTGTCCGCCCAGACCCAGTAGTTGCCGTCGGCGGCGACGCCGGAGGCGTCGGAGACCTCCGCGGGGGCCGCGGCCGCGGTCGCGGTCGCGGGGAAGGCGAACAGGGGCAGCGCGAGCGCGCAGGCCAGGACGGTCGTACGGAACTTACGCATGAGGACCTCCGGATGTCGGGGCGGGTGAAGGGCGTGCGGTGTGCTGGGACAGGACGCGCTCCGCCTTCGGGAGCGCGTCGTTCTGGAGCCTTCGCCTGAGGGCGATCTCGTCCTGGTGGCGCGTGCGGACTTCTTCGCCGTAGGTCCGGTCCAGAGCTCGGGAGACCTGCGCCAGCGGGGTGGCCGTCGCGCAGGTCGCTTCGGTGACCGCGAGGGCGGTCTCGGCGGCGTCGGCGCCGGGGGCCGCGTCCTCGGCGAGGGCGGCCGCCGCCCGCCGGGAGTCGTCGGGGGAGGCGTAGGGCCGGCCCGCGGCCCGCATGCAGGCCGCCCACCGCCCCACCGCCTCCGCGTACCGGGGGTCCCGGCGCACCCGCTCCTCCTGGGCGGGACGGAGGTTCATGGTGACGACCTTGACGCGGAACCAGGCGGCCAGATCGCCGTACAGCGCGCGCTGCGCCCGGGCGAGGCAGCCGTCGGTGCTGGCGGTCAGGGTCATGCCGGTGGGGGTGGTGGCCTTCAGGCCCACGGGAGCCGCGCCCATGAGCGCGGTCCGGGCGGCCGCCCGCTCGCGTGCCGAAAGCCGCTGGAAGTACCGCTGGTCGGGATCGGCCCGGCGGGCCTCGGCGGCCGCGCGCTCGGCGCGGCCGCCGTAGCCGTGGGCCCGGGCCCACTCCACGTCGTCCAGCCCGTACGGGAAGGAACGCCGCTCCGGCGTCGCCTCGGGGGGCCCGGTGGCGGCGTACTCGAAGCCCCGCTCCGCCATGCAGCGGGCGACCAGTACCCGTTCGGCCCGCTCCAGCAGCCGCGACTGGGCGGCGCTCGGCTCCCGGGCCGGGCCCGCCGGGGGTGCGGGGCCGCGCTCCCCGCAGCCCGCCAGGGAGGTGACGGCCAGTGCCGCCGCCAGGGCGGCCGCCGCCGGCCCCAGCCGTGCCCGTCCCCGCTCCCGGCGCCGCCGCCGCAGGTACCCCCGTACTCGCCTCATCCGCGGTAACCCCCTCTCCTTCCGGTGTGCGCGGCGCCTTCGCCGAACGCGGCCGCCGCCGTCCGGAGTCAGGTGTAGCCGCCCTGCGTTGTTCGCCGTCGGCGCCCTGGAAGTGAACAAACAATTGCTGAACAATCCACCCCGGAAGGCAGAAAAGGGGCCAGCTGGAAGGGGCCGCGCATGGCACGCAAGGAACGTCCGCTGGAAGGGGAGGACGGGCCTCTGCTGGAGTTCGCCACCGCACTGCGCCGACTGCGCCACCAGGCCGGGTCGCCGCCGTACCGGGACCTGTCCGCGCGCGCCCACTACTCCGTCGCCACCCTCTCGGGCGCCGCCGCCGGGCACCGGCTGCCCAGCCTGGACGTCACCCTCTCCTACGTCCGCGCCTGCGGAGGGGACCAGGGGGAGTGGGAGCGCCGCTGGCACGCCGCCGCCGCGCGACTCGCCGCCGGCGCACCCGGGAACGACCCCGCGGGCACGGGGGCGGGTCCGGGCGGGACGGCCGCGCAGCCGGCGCCGTACGTCGGACTCGCGGCCTTCCGCGCCGAGGACGCGGGCCTGTTCTTCGGCCGCGAACGCCTCGTCGAGGACCTCGTGGACGCCCTGGCCCGGCACCGCGTCGTCGCCCTCGTCGGCGCCTCCGGGGCGGGCAAGTCCTCCCTCCTGCACGCCGGGCTGCTGCCGCGGCTGCGCGTCGGCGCCCCGGCACCCGCCGTCGGCGTCCTCACCCCGGGCCCGCACCCCCTCGACCGGCTCCGCCGGGCCCTGGCCCGCCACGAGGACCCGGGCGGGCCGGAACGGGTCCTGGTCGTCGACCAGTTCGAGGAGGTCTTCACCGTCTGCGCCGACCCCGGCGAGCGCTCCCGGTTCGTCTCCGCCCTCGTGGCGGCGGCCCGGCGCCCCGGCTCCGGCTGCCGCGTCGTCCTCGGCGTGCGCGCCGACTTCTACGCGCACTGCACCCGCCACCGCCCGCTGGTCGAAGTGCTGCGCGAGGCCCAGGTCGTCGTCGGCCCCATGAGCGCCGCCGAACTGCGCCGCGCCGTCGTGGAACCGGCCCGCCGGGCCGGCCTGACCGTCGAAGGCAGCCTCCAGGCCACCCTCGTGGCCGGGGCACACGGCCAGGTCGGCGTCCTGCCCCTGCTCTCGCACGCCCTGCTGGAGACCTGGCGCCGCCGCCGGGGCGCGGCGCTCACCCTGGACGGCTTCCACGCGGCCGGCGGGTTCGAGGGGGCCCTCGCCCAGTCCGCCGAGGCCCTCTACGCCTCGCTCTCCGCGCCCCAGCAGCGCCTGGCCCGGCGGATCCTCGTGCACCTGATCGCCCTCGGCGAGGGCACCGAGGACACCAAACGGCCCGTGGCGCGCGCGGAACTGGGAGAGGACGCCGACACCCGTACGGTCCTCGCCCGGGCCGCCGCAGCGCGCCTGATCACCCTGGACCAGGGCGTGGCCGAACTCACCCACGAGGCCCTCATCCGTGCCTGGCCCCGGCTGCGCGGCTGGCTCGCCGACGACCGGGAACGGCTGCGCCGCCACCGGCAGCTCACCGCGGCCGCCCGCTCCTGGGAGGCCGTGGGACGCGACCCGGGAGCCCTGTTACGCGGCATCCCGCTCGCCCTGGCCCGCGAGGCCACGGCCGGCGGCACGCTCGTACTCGGCGCCGGGGAGAGCGCCTTCCTCGAAGCCTCCGCCGCCGCCGAGGCCGCCGCAGGCGAGTCGGCCCGCCGCCGCACCCGCCGGCTGCGCGGCCTGGTCGCGGCCCTCGCCGCCCTGGCGGCGGTGGCCGCCCTCGCCACCGTGAACGCCGTCCGCGCCGGGGAGGAGGTCACCCGGCAGCGCAACGACGCCGTCGCGCGGAACCTCGCCGAGACCGCCGCCGCCCTGACCACCGCCGACACCGGCACTCCCGCGGAACCGGGTCTCGCCGTCCAGCTGGGCCTGACGGCCTACCGGCTCTCACCCACCGCCCGGACCCGGGACGGCCTGCTGTCCACCCTGATGACCTCGGTCCCCGCCCACGGCAAGGCCGTCACCGCCCTCGCCTACCGCCCCGACGGCCGCCAGCTCGCCACCGCGGGCGCGGACGGCACCGCCCGCCTCTGGCAGACCCACGGCACCGGCCGGCCCACCCCGGTGGCCGTCCTGCCGGGCCACCCGGCAGACCTGCGCGCCGTGGCCTACCGGCCCGACGGCCGCACCCTGGCCACCGCCTGCGCCGACGGGAGCGTACGGCTGTGGGACGTGAACGACCCGGCCCGCCCGGCGGTGTCCGCCGAACTGGCCGCGCCCGGCGGCGACGTGCGGGCCCTCGCCTTCAGCCCCGACGGCCGCACCCTGGCCACCGCGGGAGCCGGTGGCGGCGTACACCTGTGGGACGTGGGCGGCCCCGCCCGGCAGCCGGCCGAGGAGGCGCGGCTCACGGGACACCGGGACACCGTCCGCGCGGTCGCCTTCAGCCCCGACGGCCGCGTCCTCGCCACCGCCGGGGAGGACGCCACCGTCCGGCTCACCGACGTCTCCGACCGCACCCGCCCGGCCGCGCTGGCGGTCGTCTCCGGCCACGACACCACCGTGTTCTCCGTCGCCTTCGGCCCCGACGGGCGCACCCTCGCCTCCGCCGGGGGAGGACGTGCCCCGGTACGCCTGTGGGACGTGGGCGACCCGCGCCGGCCGGCCCCGCTCGCGACCCTGACCGGGCACACCGACGTGGTCGGCGCGGTGGCCTTCAGCCCCGACGGGCGCACCCTCGCCAGCGCGAGCGACGACCGCACGGTACGGCTGTGGAGCGTGCCCCGGGGCGCCCGGCCGGGCCCGCTGGCCACCCTCGCCGGGCACGGCACCGCCGTCGGCTCGGTCGCCTTCAGCCCCGACGGGACGGCCCTGGCCTCCGGCGGCTTCGACAGCACCCTGCGGCTGGCGGCCACCGACCTCGACCGGGCCCTCGCGGGGGCATGCGCCCACACCGGCCCGCGGATCACGCGCGCGCAGTGGTCCGCGTACCTGCCCCATCTGGACTACGCGCCCCCGTGCAGCGGACTCGAACGCCCCTGACCCCCTACGCTCGGTGCCGGACGCCCGGCCCCTCCCGGAAGGCAGGTCCCCATGGCCACTGCTCAGGTTCCCGTCATCGACCTCGGCCCGTGGCGCTCCGGCGATCGCGCCGCCCGCTCCCGCATCGCCGCCCGGGTCGACGAGGCCCTCCAGGCGGCCGGCTTCCTGCTGGTCACCGGGCACGGGGTGGACCCGGCGCTGCCCGCCCGGATCCGGGAGGCCGCGCGCGCCTTCTTTCGGCTGCCGCCGGAGGCGAAGGAGCCGTACGCGGTCAGCGTCGGCGGGCGCGGCTGGCTCGGCCCCGGCGCGGAGGCCAACAGCTACGCGGAGGGGACGGCCTCGCCCCCCGACCTGAAGGAGTCCTGGTCCTGCGCGGCCGAGGAGCCGACGGGCGTGCCCGCGGTGGACGCCGAGTGGTTCCGGCCGAACGCCTGGCCCGCCGAGGTGCCGCGGCTGCGGCCGCTGGTGGCGGAGTACCTGACCGCGATGCGGGCGCTCTCCGACGAACTGCTGGAGCTGCTGGCGGTGGCGCTCGCCCTGCCCGAGGACCACTTCACCCGGCACACCGGCCACCCCACCTGGGGGTTCAACCTCAACTGGTACCCGGGCACGGAAGCGGTCGGTGCTCCGCTGCCCGGCCAGTTCCGCATCGGGCCGCACACCGACTTCGGCACGGTGACCGTCCTGGACCGGGAGCCGGGTGCCGGCGGGCTCCAGATCCACACCGACGAAGGGGGCTGGCAGGACGCCCCCTGGCACCCGGCGGCGCTCACCGTCAACATCGGCGACCTGCTGGCCCGCTGGACCGGTGACCGCTGGCGGGCGGGCCGCCACCAGGTACTGCCGCCGCCCGCCCACGCCCCGGCTGAGGAGCTGGTCTCCCTCGTCTACTTCTACGAGTGCGACGCGCACACCCGCGTCGAGTCCCTGCCCGCGCCGGTCGGCCGGGTGGCGCACGAGCCGGTGGACTCGCACGTCTACCTGCGGGCGAAGCTCGACGCCATCACGGTGCCCTGAGCGGGACGGGCCCGACCGGACGGGCCCGACCGGACGGGCCCGATTACCCCTGGTGGGGCACCGTTGGGCAGGATGAGGGCATGACCGAGATCCGCACCCCCCGCCTCCTGCTCCGCCGCTGGACCGACGACGACCTCGTCCCCCTCTCCGAGATCGGCGCGGACCCGGACGTGATGCGCTGGACCGGTGACGGCTCCGAGCTCGACCTGGACCAGACCGCCGAAGCCATCGAGCGGTGGGAGGAGGAGTGGGACGACGAGGGCTTCGGCGTGTTCGCCGTCGAGCTCCTCGCCTCCGGCGAACTGATCGGCGCCGTAGGGCTGTCCGCCGCGGACGACCTGCCCGAGACGCGGCACCAGGTGCAGATCAGCTGGCGGCTGGGCCGGCCCTTCTGGGGTCAGGGCTATGCCTCCGAAGCGGCCCAGGCCGTCCTGGAGTTCGCCCTCGACCGCGGCCTCGACCGCGTCGTCGCCGTCAACCGGGTCGGCAACGACGAGTCGGCGAACGTGATCCGCAAGCTCGGCATGGGGGAGGACGGGGAGACCGACGACCCGGGGACCGGGGCGCGCGTCACCCTCTACAGCATCGACCTCACCGAGTACGAGGCCTGAGCGGGCACCGTCAGTCAAAAGTCAGGCTTTGGTAAGCCATAAGGCCGGGTTATGGGGGCATAACCAGGGGGCGGGTGCCGGGTAAGGGTCGCCTTAGTTTAGGGTTTCCTTGATCAGTCAGATTGTCGGTCGAAGGGAACCCACTCATGCCTCGCTCTCTGCGGGTAGCAATCGTCGGTGCCGGCCCCGCCGGTATCTACGCGGCCGACGCGCTGCTGAAGTCCGAGGCGGCGGCCGACCCGGGGGTGTCCATCGACCTCTTCGAGCGGATGCCCGCACCCTTCGGCCTCATCCGCTACGGCGTCGCCCCCGACCACCCCCGCATCAAGGGCATCATCACCGCCCTGCACCAGGTGCTCGACAAGCCGCAGGTCCGCCTCTTCGGCAACGTCGACTACCCGGCCGACATCTCGCTCGACGAACTGCACGCCTTCTACGACGCCGTCATCTTCTCCACCGGCGCCACCGCCGACCGCGCGCTCGGCATCCCGGGCGTCGAACTCGACGGCTCCTACGGCGCCGCCGACTTCGTCTCCTGGTACGACGGCCACCCCGACGTACCGCGCACCTGGCCGCTGGAGGCCGAGAAGGTCGCGGTCCTCGGCGTCGGCAACGTCGCCCTCGACGTCGCCCGCATCCTCGCCAAGACGGCCGACGAGCTGCTCCCCACGGAGATCCCGCCGAACGTCTACGACGGCCTGAAGGCCAACAAGGCCCTGGAGGTCCACGTCTTCGGCCGCCGCGGCCCGGCGCAGGCGAAGTTCAGCCCGATGGAGCTGCGCGAGCTCGACCACTCGCCGAACATCGAGGTCATCGTCAACCCCGAGGACATCGACTACGACGAGGGCTCGATCACGACCCGCCGCTCCAACAAGCAGGCGGACATGGTCGCCAAGACCCTGGAGAACTGGGCGATCCGCGACATCGGCGACCGCCCGCACAAGCTGTTCCTGCACTTCTTCGAGTCCCCGGCCGAGATCGTCGGCGAGGACGGCAAGGTCGTCGGCCTGCGCACCGAGCGCACCGAGCTGGACGGCACCGGCAACGTCAGGGGCACCGGGCGGTTCACCACCTGGGACGTCCAGTCCGTCTACCGGGCCGTCGGCTACCTCTCCGACGAACTGCCCAAGCTGCCCTGGGACGTGGAGTCCGGCACGGTGCCCGACGAGGGCGGCCGGGTCGTCGAGAACGGCGAGCACCTCGCCTCCACCTACGTCACCGGCTGGATCCGGCGCGGCCCGATCGGCCTGATCGGCCACACCAAGGGCGACGCGAACGAGACCGTCGCCAACCTGCTGGCCGACCACGCCGAAGGCCGTCTGCTCACCCCCGCCACCCCCGAGCCGGAGGCGGTCGAGGCCTTCCTCGCCGAGAGGCAGGTCCGGTACACGACCTGGCAGGGCTGGTACGAGCTGGACGCCGCGGAGAAGGCGCTGGGCGAACCGCAGGGCCGCGAGCGCGTGAAGATCGTGGAGCGCGAGGAGATGCTCCGGGCGAGCGGCGCCTAGAGACGGCCTAGCCGCGCCGAGGGGCCCGCCGTCCGGCGGGCCCCTCCCGCGCCCGGCCGGGTCAGTCCGTGATGGAGGTGAGCTTCTTCGTCTCCAGGTCGGCCTGTACGTGGATCCGGGTCGTGGAACCGCCGCCCCAGGTCAGGGTGACCGTGGCGTTGGTCTTGCCCGTCCCGCTGCCGGTGGAGGTCACCTTCCACTGGAGCGGGACGTTCTGCGCGCGCAGCACGCCGTTGGCGTGGTGGGCCTCCTCCCACTGCGCCAGCTCCCGCTGGAGGGACTCGGAGAGGTAGAAGGAGCGCAGCCGGTCGGCCGTCGCGCCGTCGCCGTCGTACACGGCGTCGACGTACGCGCCGTAGAAGTCGGCGATCCGGGTGAACGCCCCCTCCGGGCTGCCGGAGACGGACTGCGGCGCGGCGGCGGTCGCGGAGGTGGTGGAGACCAGGGCGAAGGAGAGGGCGGCCGCCCCGGCGGTGGCCGCGAGGGCGAGGGACATGGCGCGCGTGGTCGGGAGCTTGGGCATCGATCGGTACCTTTCCCCGTGCTGACTGCGGGCCGGTACGGTCGCCGGCCCTGCCCTGGATGACGCGGATCCGGCGCCGACCGGTTGTCGCCGCGGGCGAAACGGCCGGATTTCACCCGTACGGGCCCCTGCGGACGCACGGCGGGCCGGCGGCCTGGACGAGTCCTGGCGCCAGTAGCCCGGCACTCCCGTCTACGGCCTGCGCGGCGGCGTCGACGCCGTCACCCGGGCCCTGGCCGAGGCCTCGCCCGTCCGTGACGAGGCGTTCCGCGGCTGATCCGTACACCCGGTCGACGTAACGTTCCGCACCGACCCGGTAGCCCTGTGCTACGGTGCAGGGAGTTGCAGGTGTGGTTCCCAGAGATCTTCGGACGGGGTCAATCAACACGGCGACGCCGGGGCCGCACAGTGCGGGTCCGGGTACGGCCCCGAAGGAGAATCGATATGGCGTCCGGCACCGTGAAGTGGTTCAACGCGGAAAAGGGCTTCGGCTTCATCGAGCAGGACGGCGGCGGCGCCGACGTGTTCGCCCACTACTCGAACATCGCCACCCAGGGCTACCGCGAGCTGCAGGAGGGCCAGAAGGTGAGCTTCGACGTCACCCAGGGCCAGAAGGGCCCGCAGGCCGAGAACATCGTGCCCGCCTGAGCCTCGGGCCGACTCCCGCTCGCCCCTGAGCGAACACCGGGGCCCGCACCGACGGTGCGGGCCCCGTCCGCGTGCGCGCACCGGCCTTCTCCGCCCGTTCGCCCCCGTGGCGCGGGCGCACCGGGCAGACTGTGCGGCGTGACGACAATGAGCAAAGGCGCCAACCTCCCGGTCGCCGCCACCTCCGTCAGAGCCGTGCTCGGCTGGTCCGCCGGGCCGGGAGTCCCCGACGTGGACGCCTCGGCGCTGCTCCTGGCGGCCACCGGACGCGTCCGCACGGACGGGGACTTCGTCTTCTACAACCAGCCCCGCCATGCCTCCGGAGCCGTACGCCACCTCGGCAAGAGGCCCGGCGCGGACACCCTCGACGTCGACCTCGCCGCCCTGGAGCGGGACGTCGAACGGGTCGTGCTCTGCGCCTCCGCGGACGGCGGTTCCTTCGGCCGGGTCCCGGGGCTGCACCTGGTGCTGCTCGACGCCGGCTCCGGCGCCGAACTGGCCCGCTTCGACATGGAGGCCGGGCCCGAGACCGCCTTCGTGAGCGGAGAGCTGTACCGGCGGGCCGGCGCGTGGAAGTTCCGGGCGGTGGGCCAGGGGTACGCCAGCGGGCTCGCCGGACTGGCGACGGACTACGGCATCACCGTGGACGACGCACCCCCGCCGCCGGCCGTCCCCGCTCCGGCTCCCGCGCCCGTTCAGGCTCCCCCCGCGCCCGCCCCGGCCCCCGCCCGGCCCGCACGCAGGGAACCGGCAGCGGCACCGGCTCCGGCGCCGGCGCCCGCCGGTGAGGCGGTCGTACGGCTGGTCAAGGGTGAGGAGTGGCTACCGCCGGACATGCGGGGGCGTCTGTCGCTGCGCAAGAAGCAGGTCGCCGTCAGCCTGAGCAAGGCCGGGGCCCAGGGGGTCACCGCCCGAGTGGTCCTCGTCCTCGACGCCTCCGGTTCGATGAGCACGCTCTACGCCCGAGGCACCGTCGCGAACGTGGTGGAGCGGATGGCCGCCGTCGCCGCGCAGCTCGACGACGACGGCGAGATGCAGGCCTGGACCTTCGCCACCAACCCGGCCCGGCTGCCCGACCTCGCCATCGGCGACCTGCCGGAGTGGCTGCGCCTGCACGTACGCATCGGCCAGATGAGCCTCTTCGGCCGGAAGAAGGCGGCCAAGGGGCTGCTCCCCGGCCAGGTCGACATGCGGCAGGTCGGCTTCCAGAACGAGGAGCAGAAGGTCATCGCGGAGGTACGGGCCTTCGTGCGCGCCCATCCGGTACCCGCCCCGACCCTGGTCCTCTTCTTCTCCGACGGCGGGGTGTACCGCAACGACGAGATCGAGCGGGAGCTGCGCGCGGCCGTGGAGGAGCCGGTGTTCTGGCAGTTCGTCGGCCTCGGCCGGGCCGGTTTCGGCGTGCTGGAGCGCTTCGACACCATGCCGGGGCGCCGCGTCGACAACGTCGGCTTCTTCGCCGTCGACGACATCGACAGGGTCTCGGACCCGGACCTGTACGACCGGCTGCTGTCGGAGTTCCCCTCCTGGCTGCGGGCGGCCCGGCAGGCGGGCATCCTGCGCTGAACCACCCCCGGCGGGCCGGGCCGGCGGACCCGGTCCGGCGGAAACGTTTCGCCGGGTGAAACACGCACCCAGTCGGGTGAGCCGGAGCCCCCCGGCCTGTCGCCGGGCGGGTTCCGGCGGCTAGACAGCATGGCTGTGATCAAGGAACAGGCCGGGCCCCGGACGGGCCGTCACCCGGCCCCGGCCGCTCGGCCGAAGGCCGCCGCCGCACGGCTGCCCGTCGTCGCCGTCCGCGCCGTACCGCTGGCCGTCGTCGCCGTCCTGGCCTGCGCGGTCCTGACGGGCTGCGGCGCTGCCGGCCCGGGGCCCGGTGGCGATCCCGACGAGCTGATCAAGGCCGCCACCCGGCGCCTCACCGACGCCTGCCTGGTCCGTCAGGGACTCGTCCCGCCCAGCCCCGGGCCGGGCCGGCCGCCGGGCAGCGACGACCGGCGGGTCAGCGAAGCGCTCTTCGGCGCGGGGCCGGCCGAGCTGTCGCTCGCCCTGCCCACCGGTTACGTCGTACGCGCCCACACCGACGGCTGCCTGGCCGCCGCCCAGCAGCGGCTCTACGGGGACCAGCCCGGCTGGTTCCGCGCCTCGGTCGTCGTCAACAACCTGGAGCCCGAGGCCGCCCGCACCCGCCGGGACCTCGCCGAGGTCCGGGCGCGCCACCGCGCCGAGATCGCCGACTGGCAGCGGCTGCGCGCCCACGCCCTCACCGAAGCCACCACCGTGCTCGACACCCCGCCCCCGAAAGGAAACCCACCCGCATGAAGCGCCTCACCTCCCTCCTCGCCGCCGCGCTGCTCTCCACCGGCGCGGTCCTCGCCACCTCGGCCGCCGCCGAGGCGGCGGACTGCCGCAGCGGCTACTTCTGCGTCTGGACGCACGCCGACTTCGACGGCATGAAGATCGAGCACAGCGGCGACGACCACTGGTGGGAGGGCGACATGTACAAGCAGGACTCCTCCTGGGCCAACCACGGCGTCTCCGGCGCGGGCGTCGCCGACCACGTCAAGGTGTACGCGGGGCGCGGGCTGCTGGGCCGGGTCACCCTCTGCCTGGCCCCGGGGCAGGAAGTCGGCTACGACGCGGGCGCGAACGACCAGGGCGGCTCCCACACCTGGTCCACCGGCTGCTGAGGCCTCCCCGATAGGCTCGGCGCCTGCCGCCCGGGTCCGTACCGCGCCGGGTGGTACGGACCCCAGGGAAGGACCCCCCCGCCATGCCCGGCCCCGCCGAGATCCGGATTCTGCGCGCCGCCGACCGCAGGGCCGCGCCGTGGAAGAACGGCGGCGGGGTCACCCGCGAGATCGCCGCCTGGCCCGAAGGCGCCGGGACCGACGACTTCGCCTGGCGGGTCAGCCTCGCCGAAGTGGACGCCGACGGGCCCTTCTCCCGCTTTCCCGGCGTCGACCGGATCCTCACCCTGGCGGAGGGAGCGGGCATGGACCTCACGGTCGGGGGCGTGCGCCGGCTCGTGGACGAGCGGTACGCGCCCCGGCACTTCCCCGGAGACCGGGCGACCGAGTGCCGGCTGCTGGGCGGCCCCGTCGTGAACTTCAACGTGATGTACCACCGGGAGCGGGTGCGGGCCCGCAGCGCCGTCGTCCGGGGCGAACTCGCCCTCGCCGCGCTGCCCGGCGAGACCCTGCTGGTCGTCGCCCTGGAGGGTCCGGCCACCCTCCACCGGCCCGGCTCCCCGGGCACCGGCGCCGGACTCGGCCCGTACGACGCGGCCTTGCTGCCCGGGTCCGGGACCTGTGTGATCCGTAGCGAGGGGCGAGTGGCCGTCGTGGGAACACACGTCTTCACCGGGGCGGTTTGAGCCGCCGGAGAGCTGATTCCGGTCATTCGATTTACATGCATTGATCAAGAAAAGGCAAAGCCGGATACCGTCGCGCATGCTTTCGAACATGCGCCCGTCGCACATCTCTTCAGCGAACGCCTCGGCGGACGAGGGGAGTTCCACCAGCCGTCGCACCCTGCTGCGCACCGCCGTGGCCGGTACGGCCGCCGCCGGATCCGTCCTCGCCCTCGGCTCCGCCTTCCCGGCCTCCGCGGCCCAGCCCGCGCCCGCCACCGGGCCCCGTCCCACGACCCCGGAGCAGGCCCTGCGCGAGCTGGCCGCCGGCAACCGGCGCTGGCGCACCCACCGCCAGGAGCACCCCGACGAGTCGCCGTCGACCCGGCTGCGGCTCACCAAGGGGCAGAGCCCCTTCGCGATCGTCCTCGGCTGCGTGGACTCCCGGGTCCCGCCGGAGCTCGTCTTCGACCAGGGCCTCGGCGACCTGCTGACCGTCCGCTCGGCGGGGGAGGTGCTGGACGAGGCGGTGCTCGGCAGCGTCGCGTACGGGGTCCTGGAACTGGCGATCCCGCTGGTGCTGGTCCTCGGCCACCAGTCCTGCGGAGCCGTCGGCGCGGCCGTCCACGCCGACGAGACCGGCGAGCGGCTCCCCGCGCACATCCAGTACCTGGCCGACCAGATACGCCCCTCGATCGACCGGAGCCGGCACGGCGAGGCCCGGGTGCGGGCCACCATCGACGCCCACGCCCGCAGCGTCCGCGACCGGCTCGCCGCCGAACCCGACCTGGCGCGGGCCGTGTCCGCCGGGAAGCTCGCCGTGGCGGCAGCCCGCTACGACCTCCACGACCAGCGCGTGAACACCCTCGGCTGAGGCCGGGCCGGGCACGGTGGCCGGTACGGGGTGGCCGGGCGCGCGGGCCGCCGGGCAGAATCGAGCGGTGATCACGACCGAACCCGCGACGGACCCCTTCGACGAACACCGCCGGCTGCTGTTCGCCACCGCGTACCGCATGCTGGGGACCGTCAGCGACGCCGAGGACATCGTCCAGGACGCCTGGCTGACCTGGAACAAGGCCGACCGGTCGCAGGTACGCCACCCCAAGGCGTACCTCGTCCGCGCGGTCACCAACCTGTCCCTGAACCGGCTCACCTCCGCCCGGGCCAGGCGCGAGGAGTACGTCGGCCCCTGGCTGCCGGAGCCCCTGCTCACCGCGCCGGACGTCGCGGACGGGCGGGAGCTCGCCGAGAGCGTCTCCACGGCGATGCTGGTCGTCCTGGAGACGCTCGCCCCCGTCGAGCGCGCCGTGTTCGTGCTGCGCGAGGCCTTCGGCTACTCGCACGCCGAGATCGCCGGCTTCCTGGACCGCCCCGAGCCGTCCGTCCGCCAGATCGCCCACCGCGCCCGCACACACGTGGCGCAGCGCCGCCACCGCTACGACTCCGACAGCGCGGAGCGCGAACGGATCACGCAGCGCTTCCTGAGCGCCTGCGCCGGGGGAGACCTGAACGCCGTCCTGGAGATGCTCGCCCCGGACGTCACCGCCTGGTCCGACGGCGGCGGCAAGGTCACCGCCGGCCGCCGGCCGCTCCACGGGCCCGACCACGTGGCGCGCTTCCTGCTCGGTGTGCTGACCAAGCCCGCCATGGCCGGGGTCACCGTCACCACGGCGGTCATCAACGGCGAACTCGGCGTCCTCGTCCTGCGCGAGGGCGAACCGATCGGCTCCTTCACCTACGACCTCCAGGGCGGCCTGCTGCGCAACATCCGCATCCAGGTCAACCCCGACAAGCTGGCGGGCCTGCGCCGCTGACGGCGCTGCCGCCCCCCGCCCGCCTTGGACGGACCCCGGACCCCTCGGCGCACCGTGCCCGAGCGGAACCCGAGTTCCGCCCGAGGCGGGCACCAACGGCGCGCGACCGCGGCTGGCTACCTTTCGGGGACCGACCGCACGTCCAGCACCAAAGGGGTAGGCACGTGAACCACGCGCGCACCACCCGCCGCATCGCGGCATCGTTCGAGGATCTCGTCGGCGACACGCCGATGTTCCGGCTCCAGCTCGACGGCCTGCCCGCCACCGCCAGAGTCCTCGCCAAGCTCGAGGCGGCCAACCCGCTGTCCAGCATCAAGGACCGGGCCGCCCTGTTCATGCTGCGGGCCGCCGAGGAGTCCGGCGCGCTCCAGCCGGGCGCCACCGTCATCGAGTCCACCTCCGGAAACACCGGCATCGCCCTGGCCGCGCTCGCCGCCGCCCGCGGCTACCGCTGTCTGATCGTCATGCCCTCCAACGCCTCCCGGGAGCGTCTGCTGACCCTGCGCATGCTGGGTGCCGAGGTGGAGTTCACCGACCACGCCCTCGGCTTCGCCGCCTGCGTCGAGTACGCCGAGAAGCTGCACGCCGAGATCCCGGGCTCCTGGTACGCGCGCCAGCACGAGAACCCCGACAACGTCCTCGCCCACTACACGACGACCGGCCCCGAGATGTGGCGCGACTCCGGCGGCCGCGTCGACTACCTCGTCTGCGGGATCGGCACCGGCGGCACCCTCACCGGCTGCGCCCGCTACCTGCGCGAGCGCAACCCGGACCTGAAGGTGGTCGCCGTCGAACCGGCGGGCTCCGCGCTGCTGTCCGGCGGCGAGCCCGGCCCGCACCGCATCCCCGGCCTCAACGGCGGCTTCATCAGCCCCGTCACCGACGTGCACCTCGTCGACGAGGTGATCGTCGTCGAGGACGCGGACGCCGCCGCCACCACCCGCGCCATCGCCGCCCGGACCGGGCTGCTGGTCGGGATCTCCTCGGGCGCGGCCGCGTACGCCTGCCTCGAACTGGCCCGCCGGCACGACCTGTCGGACGCGGTCGTGGCGACCGTCTTCCCCGACAGCGGCGAGCGCTACCTCAGCTGGTGGCCGGAAGCGGATGCCGCCGGTGAGAGCTGAGCCGGAGCTCACCCCCCACGTTCCCGCCCGCCCGGCCCACCACCCGGATCCTTCCACTCCCCGCCCGAGTACGAGCCCGAACATCCCTGCCGCCGCAGGGGGAGAAGAGAGCGAATGAACCCCGAGCGCACCCTGCTGCTGGTCGGTGCGACCGACGAGACCGTGCGGAAGGCCCACGACCTCGGACTGAGCGTGCTGCTCCTCCAGCACCCCACCAAGGTGAGCGAGGAGCAGAACCGGCTCGCCGCGGCCGTCGAGGTCGTGGACTTCACGGAGTGGGAGCAGATCGAGCCCCTGGTGCGGGCCTGGCACGAGAGCCCCGGCTTCGCCGCGGCCGTCTCGCTGACCGAGCCGGGGCTCGAGAACGCGGGCCGGATCAACGACCTGTACGGACTCGGGGGCACCGGGTACGAGGTCACCGCCCGGATCCGGGACAAGGCCGCCATGCGCCGGTACGTCGCCGAGCACGACCCCGAGCACGCGGTCGGCGCCCGCTCCCTGAAGTCCCGCGAGGACCTGGACGCCTTCGGGGCCGCGTACGGGTTCCCCTTCATCGTCAAGCCCGTCGACGCCACCGCGAGCATCGGCGTCATGCGGGTGGCGGGGCCCGAGGACGCCGACCGGGTCTGGGCCGAGGTGACCCGGCTCTCCGGCACCCGCACCGACCGCGTCTCCTCACTGTTCGTCCTCAAGGACTTCCTGATGGAGGAGTTCCTGGACGGGCCCGAGTTCAGCGTCGAGTCCTTCAGCTTCGCGGGCCGCCACGTCATCGTCACCATCACCGAGAAGTTCACCTCCGACGGCCACTTCGCCGAGCTCGGCCACGCCGTCCCGGCCCGCCTGTCCGACGCCGACGAGGAAGCGATACGCGACGGCATACGCGGCTTCCTGGACGTGATGGGCCTGCGCGACGGCGTGTGCCACACCGAGGTCCGCCTCACGGCCAAGGGCCCGCGCGTGATCGAGGGGCACAACAGGATCGGCGGCGACTCCATCCCCGAGCTCGTGCGCAGCGCGTTCGGCGTCGACCTGGTCACGCTCGCCGTCGGCCACCCGTTCGGCCTGGTCGAGGAACTGCCCGACCGGCCGCAGGCCCGCGGCGGCGCCAGCGTGCGCGCCCTGGTCGGCACGCCGGGCACCCGGGTCGAGTCCCTCGCGGGCATCGAGGAGGCGCGCGCCGCCGCGGGCGTCATCTCCGTCAACATCAGCGCCAAGCCCGGCGACGACGTGCGCGTGCTCCAGGACAACTGGGACCGCCTCGGCCTGATCGCCGTCGCGGCCGAGGACACCACGGCGGCGATCCGCCGCGGCGCCGAGGTGATCCGCGAGGACATCCGCATCACCCTCGCCCACCCCGACGGCGGGACCGTCCTCGCCCAGCCGTCCGAGATCGCCCCGCGCGAGAACCTGCTGATCCTGCACCGCAACCCGCTGGAGCCGTTCCCGTACCGCTCCTGGCTGCCGGACCACACCGGCGACATCATCGTGCTCGCCGCCCGCGACAAGATCGAACTCGCCGGCGAGAAGGTGCCGGACGGCGACCTCGGCTACACCCGCCTGGAGATCTTCGACGACTTCGACGCGGAAGAGGTCGAGGCCCGCGCCGTCGAGCTCATCGCCGAACACGGCATCACGGGCATCACCGGGCTGCACGAGGCGGACATGCTGCGGGCCGCACGGCTGCGCGAGCGGTTCGGGCTGCGCGGAGCCTGGCACGACGACGTGATGCCCTTCCGCGACAAGGCGCTGATGAAGACCCGCGCCCAGGCGTCGGGCATCGACGTCGCGGCCTGGGTCCAGCCCCGCACCGCCGAGCAGGCCCGCGAGTTCGCCGCCGCCGAGGGCTTCCCGGTGGTGTTCAAGGAGCGCAGCGGCTTCAACGCGGTCGGCCTGCGCATCATCGAGGACGAGGCCTCCTTCGAGGAGTGCCTGACGGAGGTCTACGCCGACGGCGAGCGGGACGACGTCCTGCTGGAGGACTTCGTCCCGGGCCGGATGTGCCACGTCGACGGCGTGGTGCGCGACGGCCGGGTGGCGATGGCCTGGCCCTCGCAGTACCAGTACGACCTGTCCTCCTTCGCCTCCGACCCGGGACCGCGCATCGACCTCACCCTCGACGAGGACGACCCGATCACCCCGCGCCTGCTCGACCTGTCCGAGCGGGTCCTCGCCTCGCTGGCCCCCGAGGGCTCCCGGCTGCGCGACCACACCTTCCACATGGAGGTCTTCCACACCCCGGACGACCGCCTCGTCATGTGCGAGATCGCCTGCCGCCCGGGCGGCGCGAAGATCCGCGAGGTCTTCCACAGCATCTTCGGCGTACACCTCGGCGGGTACGCCGTGCGCGCCGACGCCGGCCACGAACTCCACCCCGAGGTACGGCGCGGCGGTGACTCCGCCGGGCTGCCGAAGCCGCGGCACATGGCGGGGCAGCTGCTCATGATGAAGCGGCCCGGCCTCGTGCGCGAGCTGCCCGCGGCGCCCGACCACGACTGGCTCGCCGGGTTCTGGCTGTACGCCGAGGAGGGCCAGGTCATCGCCCCGGCCTCGGGCTCCTCCGACTTCCTCGCCGCGGCGGTGGGCACCGCGCCGACCCGCGCCGAGGTCGAGCGGCGGCTGCGCGAGCTCGGTGAGTGGGTGCGCGAACACAGCGTGATCGGCGACGCGTCATGACGGGGGCCCGCCTGTCGGCGAAGACGCGGTACATGCTGGGCATGGTCGTCGACGCCACCGGCGCCGGCATGTACCTGCCGCTGTCCCTGCTCTACTTCCACCACGTGACCGGGCTGCCGCTCACCCAGGTGGGCACCCTGATGACCGCCGCCGCCGTGATCGGCCTGATCAGCAACCCGGCCGCCGGCGTGCTCATCGACCGGTTCGGCGCCAAGGCCGTCGTCACCGGCGGGTACCTGCTGCGGGCCGCGGGCTTCTGCACGTACCCGCTGGTGGACAACGGCTACACCATGTTCGCCGTGATCCTGCTGGTGGCCCTGGGCGACACCTCGTACCCGCCCGCGATCCAGTCGTTCATCGCCGAGTTCGTCCAGGGCACGGAGCGGGACAAGCTGCTCGCCGCGCAGCGCAGCCTGCGCAACGCCGGCCTGGGCGTGGGCGGCCTGGTCGCGGGCGGGGTCCTGGCCCTGGGCAGCGACGCGTTCTACTACGTGATCGTGGTCGGCACGGCCGCCGGGTACGTGCTGGCGGCGGTCTGCTTCGGCTCCATCCCGATCGCGAAGGCGGCCGCGCCGGCCGTGCGGGTCTCCCGCAAGGGCGGCTACCGGCTGGTGGCGCGCAACCGGCCGTTCCTCGCCCTGACCCTGCTCAACGTCCCCACCGCGTTCGGCTACACGGTGCTCGCCGTCGGCATCCCGGCGTACGTCACCCAGGACCTGGGCGCGTCCACCTCCCTGGTGGGCGTCCTGTACGCCGTCAACACGGTCGGCATCGCACTGCTCCAGATCCCGGTCACCCGGGCGCTGGTGGCCTACCGCCGCTCCCGTGCGGTGGCGCTGGGGGCGGCGGTGTTCGCCACCTCGTTCGTGGTGTTCGCCGTACTCGCCGCCGTGGGCGACAAGACGGTCATCCTGGTCGGCATCTTCGCCGCGACGGCCCTGTTCACGGCCGGAGAGCTGATGCACGGCGCCACGGCCTCGGCCCTGTGCGCGCAGGCCGCGCCGGAGGCGACGCGGGGCCGCCACCTCGCCGTCTACCAGCTCTCCTGGGCGGTGCCCAGCGCCCTGGCCCCGGCCGTCCTGACGGCCCTGCTCACGCTGTCGCCGACGGCGATGTGGCTGGTCCTCGCGGCGGGGGCGACGGTCTCGGCCGTGGGCGTCCTGCGCCTGGAGCCGAGGCTGCCGGAGGAGGCGGTCCATCCGCGTCCGCGGACGGTTCCGAACACTCCGGCCGAGCCCGCGGCGGCCTGACCGCCGCCGGCCGCGGCCGGTGCCCGATGCCCCCTGCCGGGCCGCGTACGCGCGGCCCCGCGGGGGGCTCGTGCGTACCCGGCGGGCGGCGCGGCCTCAGGACGGGGCGGGCGGGGCGGAGGGCTGCGGCGTGCCCGCCGGGCCCGGCGTCGCGGGCGGCAGGGCGCCCGTGAGGATCTCCACCCTGCCCGTGTCGAGCGAGTAGTAGCCGCCGACCACCGCGACGGCGCCCTTCTTGACGAGGGGCGCCAGGTCGGCGTTGGCCCGCAGCCCGTCCGCGGTCAGGGTGATCTGCGCGCGGACCATCCGTTCGACCGGGTCGGGGCCGCCCTCTCCGACCGCACGGTCGTACGCCGGCCGCAGCGCCCGGGCGAGGGCCTGGAGGTTGCCCGGCAGCGACTTTCCGTCGCGCAGCGCCTTGTACGCGGCGTCGACGGCGCCGCAGCGCTGGTGCCCGAGCACGAAGACCAGCGGGGTGCCGCCGGTCACCGGCCCGTACTCGACGGAGCCGGTGACCACCGGGCCGACCGCCTGGCCACCGGTGCGCAGCACGTACAGGTCCCCGAGCCCCGTGTCGAAGAGCAGCTCCGGCGGCACGCGGGAGTCGATGCAGGCCAGGACCACCCCGAACGGATCCTGCGCCTCGGCGACCAGCCGGCGCCGCGTCGGGTCCCGGTCGGGGTGCTGGAGCGAGCCGTCCACCCAGCGCTGGTTGCCCTCCATCAGCCGCGCGTAGGCGGCGTCCGGGGTGGCCGGCCGCGGCGGCGGCGCGGCGGCCTCGGGCCGGGCCTCCTTCGCCCCGGCCCGCGGGCCGGCCGCCGCCGAGCAGGCCGGGAGCGCGCCGGCGAGGGCCGCCAGGCCGCCCGCGAGCAGCGCCTTGCGGCGCGGTGGTCCTGCGCTGTCCATCGACCGTCCCTCCGATGCGTCGGTGACCTCGCGACTATCGGACGGAACGCGGCCGCCGCGGGCACGGCGCGAGCGGGCGGGGCCCGCTTTCCCACCGTCGGCCGCACCGTCGGCCCCGCCGGCGGCGCCGTAGGGCCGGGATCCGGTCAGGCTTCGGGCAGCCGGACCGCCCCGGTGGGCTGCGCGAGGGCCTGGTGGCCGCCCGAGGGCAGCATGCGGACCTCGCCCCGGTCGCTGATCTCGGCGCGGACGATGCCGGTGGCGTCGGCGTACACCGGGTGACCGCCCGGTCCGGCCGACTCGGTGCGCTCCACGATCACGATGTCGTGGCCCGTCCCGTCGGCGCCGGGAAACGTCAGCTCGTACCGTCGGACGCTCATGTGTCCATCGTGGGCCGCCGCCCCCCGTCCCGCCTTCCGACTTTGCCTCCGCTTTGCCGAGTCTAGGCGTCGCCGGCGCAGATCACGTCGTACGGGCGCCCGATCGACATCGTCAGCTCCATGGGCTCGGTGGTGCCCGCCGGGCACTGTTCCTTCTCCTTGACCAGGTCGAGGACCTTGAAGGCGTCCGCGCCGGCGGAGGCGCAGGCCACCTCCTGGGCCGCGGAGGAGACGCAGTCGCCCTTCACGAGCTGCCCGCCGCCGGCGCCCGCGTCGCCCGGGTGGTCCCCGGACAGGTTGCGGCCGCAGACGGTGTTCGTGGGGATCCCGCCGCCCTTGTTCTTGTCCTTCGAGGAAGAGCCGTAGGACACCGACACGCGGATCATCAGGTCGGTGCCGGCCGGGCACTGCACGGAACCGGGCAGGATCGACGCCGGTGCGACCTCCAGCGCCTTGAAGGTGGCTCCGGGGTCGCCGCAGTCGAAGGCCCGGTAGCCGTCCGGCTTGTCGTCCGGGTCGGGGCCCCCGCAGTCGCCGGCCTGCCACGAGCCGCTCTTGCCCTTGGACGTGGAGGAACCGGAAGCCGACGAGGAGTCCTTGTCGCATGCCGCCGTGAGCGCGACGCACAGGCCCACGACCAAGGCGAGGGCGACCCTCCCTGCCGTACGGGTCCTTCGTCCCGACTCCTGCGGGCCGGCGGTGGCGTGCTGAACCATGGTGTTCCTTCGTCGGTGGAGGGTACCGCCGTCCGAGCGGTGCCTGGTGAGATGGTGTCGCCCGTCCGGGGAAGGCACAAGGGCGCGGCCGGCCCGGTGCAGGCCAACGGGCCCCGGAGGGCGCGGAATCGGGGCCGGCCCGACCGGCGCGTGCGCGTACGGCGTCACCTCGCGGGCCGCTCCGCGGCGCCCGGCGCGGCCAGGCAGGCCAGGGCCGCCGCCGTCAGCGCGCCCACGCCGGCCGGGAGGGCCGTGCGCACGTCCGGGGCGAAGTCCGGGGCGTGGTTGGCGGGCAGGGCCGCCAGTTTCCCGGCGGCGTCCTCCCCGGGCGCCGCCGCCCAGGCGGACGGCCCGATCACCCCCAGCATCCAGTAGGCGAGCCGCACCCCCCGCGCGCCGTGCAGGGACCGTCCCGCGTCGCCGAACAGCCCGAAGTCCTCCGTGGCGAGGGACGGCGGCCACATCGCCACCCGCTCCGCCCCCAGGTGCGCCGTGTGCGCCGCCCGGACCGCGGCCGTCGTCGCCGGATCGGGGTGGGTGACGGGGGAGGAGCCCACGCGGGCGATCTCCGGCTCCGCGGGGCAGCCCGAGGCGGCGCACTCGGCGCGCACGATCCGTTCGAGCGCCTGCGCCGCCCGTGCGAGCGCCGCCTCGCCGGCCGCCCGTACGGTGATCCCCAGCTCGGCCCGGTCGGGCACCACGTTGGCCCGCTCGCCCGCCCGCAGCGAACCGACCGTGACGGCCACCTGCTCCGAGGGCGCCGCCTCCCGGGACACCACCGTCTGCAGGCGGGTCACCACGTGGGCCGCCGTCACCACCGGGTCGACGGTCAGGTGCGGGGCGCCCGCGTGCCCGCCGCGCCCGTGCACCACGACCCGGAAGGTCACGCTCCCGGCGGTCATCGGCCCGTACCCGTGCGCGACCATCCCGGCGGGCAGCGGGGCGGCGTGCTGCGCGAGGACCGTGTCAGGGCGCCCGGTCCGCTCGTACAGCCCGTCGGCGAGCATCGCCCGCGCCCCCTCCAGGCTCTCCTCCGCGGGCTGCCCCACCACCACGAGCGTGCCCCGCCATGCCCCGGGGCCCGCCCCGGCCAGCAGGGAGGCGGTCCCGGCGGCCGCCGCCAGGTGGAGGTCGTGCCCGCAGGCGTGCGCCGCCGGGCCCTCGCTCGCGTACGGCAGCCCCGTGGTCTCCCGGACCGGCAGCGCGTCCAGCTCGGCGCGCAGCACCACGGTGGGCCCCGGTCCCCGGCGCAGCACCCCGGCCACGCCGTGCCCGCCGATCCCGCGCGTGGTCTCGAAGCCGGCGGACTCCAGCCAGCCGGCGAACCGGGCGGCCGTGCGCCGCTCCTCGCCCGAGAGCTCGGGGTGGCGGTGCAGGTCCAGGTACAGCGTCGTCAACGGCCGCAGGAGCGCGGGGAGTCCGGAGAGCACGGCGGAGGCGGTCATGACGACCATGCTCGGCCACCAGCTCCGGCCGGGACTGTCAGGTCGCTGACACTTTCTGTCAGAGGAGTGTCAGGAGTTGAGCAGGTGAAGTGAAGGCGTGACCGGTTCTCCTGGAAGGGCACCACAGGAAGCCACCACCCGGACCCGCGCCCGGACCGGACCGACACCGGTCCGGAGCGACCCGGGACCGGACCAAGCCAAGGAGATTCCCATGGAGAAGTCGCCGCTCGCCTCGCTCGCCGACGAGATCCTGGAGCTGGAGTCGGAGACCTTCGAGATCTCGGACTACTCGGACGCCAGCGAGGTCGTGCTCGCCGGCTCCACGAGCTGCAGCTCCACCTCGACCTGTTCCTCCACCACCAGCACCACCTCCTGCAGCGCCTGACGCCCCGGCGCCGCCGCCCGTACGCACCGGATGCCCCGGACCCCGCAGGAAGGGGTCCGGGGCATCCGGCGTCGGGAGCCCCGGTCACGGCGCCGGGCGGAGCCCGGGCCCCGGGTCAGGGGAAGGGGTGCGGCACCAGCCGGATCTCCGCGTCCGTCAGGGGGCCCTCGCGCAGCCCCGCCCGCGCGGCGGCCGTACGCAGCCGCGGCATGTACGGGGCCCGCTGGCGCGACCAGCCGAAGTCGATCGGCAGCAGGCCCGGCACGATGGCGCACACCGTGCTCAGCCCCATCCGGTGCTGCTCCGGCGTGGTCTGGTCGACGACGATCACGTCGTGCCCCGCGCCCGTCAACTCCCGCACGCACACCAGCAGATCGTCCCGCAGGTCACCGGTCCTCGGGCGTCCGCCCGCCTCCCACCCCGCGTACAGATCCGCCGACGACCGCACGGCGAGCGGCTCCCGGTAGGTGCGCACGTGCGGGGCCATGGCCGGCAGCCCGTACAGCTGCGCGTGGTCCTTGAGGTGCCTGACCCGACCGAAGTCCCTTGCCATCGCCTCCAGTTCGCCCTGCCGCTCGGCCACCTGCCGGGGCAGGTGCGGGATGTAGGTGAGCACCTCCGACAGCGCGGCCTCCACCGCCGCCGCCGGATCGAGCGCCGCGCCCGCCCCGAAGGAGTACAGCCCCGGCCCGCCGTCGCGCCGTACCGCCAGCCCCGTCACCACGGGCACGGCGAGGTCGATCCGGTTGTCGAAGGCGTGCACGTCGTACCCCTGGAGGGCCGCCCGGTCCACCATCATCCGCACCGCCGGCCCCGGTACGGAGTCCAGGTCGATCTCCGTCAGCCGCTGGCCCCCGTACCAGGCGAGCAGGAAGGCGTCCCGCTCGATCAGCTCCAGCAGGGCGCCGAGCAGCGCCTCCTCCGGGCAGCCGCCGATCGCGCAGCCGTTGGAGCACTCGAAGACGAAGTTGTCGGCGGCGAGGCCCGCGCTGTAGTACGCGAGGCGCGCCGGCACCAGGACCGGCCGGTCGTCGCGCAGCGAATGCCCGTACACCCAGGGGATCGGCCGCTCGGGGTCGAAGGGCGACACCAACGGGTCGTCGCGGTAGGTCTCGGGCGGGTAGAACCCGCACTCCGCCGGGTTCAGGGCCCGCTCGCCCAGCTCCGCGTAGGAGGCGGTGAGCGGCTCGGCACCGGTGCGCCGGTGCGTGCCCGCGTACCGCTCCAGCCCCTCCAGGAAGGCGAGGTCGCGGCTGGCGGAGAAGCTGTTGGCCTGCCCGCTCCAGGTGACGTCCGTCAGCCCCGCGTAGCCCCGCATGAAGACGCTGCCCGCCACCGGAGCGGTGGTCGGCGAGGTCACGTTGATCCAGGTGCCCCCGCCGAGCACCCCCGTCACCGGGTTGGCCAGCGCCTCCCGCGGCACCGGGTACGAGGACGCCCCGCGCAGCCGCTGGGCGTCCGGGGCCGGCTTGGGCCGGGAGGCCGGGGTGAAGGGCCGCGGGGCCTCGGCGGTGCGCGGCCCGCAGTCGGGGCAGAGCGGGTCGGCGGCCAGCGGGTACGTGCGCACCTGGAGGGTCTCCAGGTCCAGGCGGGACACCTGCGGCAGGGCCCGGTCGGCGGCCGCCGCGCCCGGCGCCCGCGCCTCACCGCCGGCCAGGGCCGCGTGCAGCGCCGCCACCGCGTCCAGTACGTACGGGGACAGCCGGGGCCACTGCGCCGAGACGGGGGTGTGCGGCCCGGTGCCGGTCTCCAGCGCGTCCCGTTCGCTCTTGCTGCGCAGCCGCTGCCAGCGCATGGCCAGGCACTGCCCGCAGGCGGGGGCGCTGCCGTCACCGCCCCAGGGCCCCAGCAGGACGGCCTGCGCGCCGAGGTGGACGCCGGCGGCGGGGCGGACCGCCGCGAAGGGGTCTCCGGTGCGCGGCCCGAGGGCGTCGTGCACCCCGAGCGTGACCACGTACGGGGCCGCCCCGGCGGGAGCCGCGGCGGCCAGCGCCCGCTCCAGCTGCCGGCGGGCCGCCTCCAGCGCGGTGCCGTCGGGGGCCGCGGCCGCCCGTACGGTCTCCACTGCGGTGCCGGTCATGACTGGTTGCTCCAGCGGAAGGTCTTCAGCCCGATCCCGCCGAACAGCAGCGCGAAGCCCGCCAGCACCGCGCAGCCGGTCCCGATCGTGGCGAGGGAGCCGGATCCGGTGAGCGCCCCCGAGGCGGCGTCGTTGAGGTAGCGCAGCGGCAGCACCCGGGAGACCGAGCGCAGCCAGCCGGGCATCATGTCGAGCGGCAGGAAGGAGCCCGACAGGAACGCCATGGGCACCATCAGGCAGTTGGCGATCGCGGCGACGGCCTCGGGCGTCCTGGCGTAGTTGCCGACGATCACCCCGATCGCCATGAAGGCGGTGATGCCGAAAACCAGCGCGGGCAGCACCAGCGGCCAGCGCCCGGCCGGTTCGAGCCCGAACCCCGGCAGCATGGCCACGGCGACGAACACCGCGGCCTGTACCACGCCGACCACCAGGGCCAGTCCGTAGCGCGAGGCAAGCACCGTGGTCAGGGGCGTCGGGCTGAGCCGGATCAGCCGCAGCAGGTCGTCGCGGCGCCACTGCATCAGGGTGAAGGCGATCCCGAAGACGGCGGCGTTGGCGACGCCCCACGACAGCACGCCCGGCGCGATGTACGAGATGTAGGGGCGGCCGCTCTCCTCGACGTCCTGGCCGCTGAAGATCAGGCCGAAGACCACGAGGAACAGCAGCGGGAAGGCGAAGGTGAAGAAGAGGGTGGCCTTGTCCCGGACCTGGGCCCGGTAGCCGGCGGCGGTCAGTGCCGTGTAGGCGCTCATGCGCGGGACTCCAGGGTGTGTGCGGGGGTGTGGCCGCCGGCCCCGGTGCGTCCGGTCAGCTCCAGGTAGACGTCCTCCAGGGTGGCCGTGCGGGTCATCACCCCGTCGAGCCCGGTGAGCGCGTCGAGGGCCTGGAGCACCTTGCCGGGGACCGAGGTCTCCAGCACCAGTGAGCCGCCCTGTTCGCCGACCTGCTCCACCCCGTCCAGGGCGGCCGCCTCGGCCCGGCCGATCCGCCCCGCGGGAACCAGCAGCCGGGTCCGGGCCCCGGCGGAGGTGATCAGCCGGTGGGGGGAGTCCAGCGCGGCGATGCGGCCGCCGACCAGGATGGCCACCCGGTCGCACAGGGCCTCGGCCTCGTCGAGGTGGTGGGTCGTGTAGACGATGGTGCGGCCCTCGCCCTTGAGGGCGCGCAGCACCTGCCACAGGTCGCGGCGGGCCTGCGGGTCCAGCGCGGCGGTCGGCTCGTCGAGGAAGATCAGCTCGGGGTCGTGGACCAGGGCGGAGGCGATGGCCAGCCGCTGGCGCTGGCCGCCGGAGAGGTTCTCCACGAGGACGTCGCGCTGCTCGGTCAGCCCGACCGTCGCCAGCGTGCGGTCCGCGGCGGCCGCGTCCTTGCGGTACAGCCCGGCGACGGTGGCGAGGTGCTCGCGCGCCGTCTGCCGGACGAAGAAGGCGGAGGCCTGCGTCTGGACGCCGATCCGGGGCAGCAGGGCCGTGTTGCGCGGCCAGGGGCTGTGCCCGAGGACCTCGACCGTGCCCGAGTCGGCCTGGCGCAGGCCCTCGACGATCTCGATGAAGGTGGTCTTGCCCGCGCCGTTGGGGCCGAGCAGGCCGAAGAACTCGCCGCGGCGCACGTCGAGGGAGAGCCCGTCCACGGCCGGGCGGTCACCGTAGCGCTTGCGGACCTCCCGGACGGCGACGGCCACGGGGGCGTCGGGCGGTGGAGTGCGGTCAGTTGTCATGGGTGTGCGGTTCCCTCGGTGTGGGTCGGAATCGGGTGGGAGGAAGGCCGTTCAGGGGCGGACGGGGTGACGGGGTGGACGGGGACGGCGGTCCGGGGCGGACGGCGGGTCAGGAGCGGAGGACGTGCACGACGGCGGCCGCCAGCAGCCCGGCCAGCAGCACGACCAGCACGGCCGAGCCGATCCCGTAGCCGAGGTAGAGCCGCCGGGCCCGTACCGGGTACGCGGCCGCCGCGCCGCGGTCGCGCATCCGCAGCCGCAGGTAGGCCGAGCTGGCGGGCGCCAGGCGGGTCACGCGCAGGGCGTGCCCGAGCAGGGTGTAACCGTCCAGCGGCGGCAGCGGGACCAGGTTGACCAGGGCCTGGGCGCTGCCGAGCAGCAGCAGCGCGCCCAGCACCCGGCCGGTGGGGTCGCCCGCGGGCAGCGCCGCCCACCAGGCGCAGAAGGGCAGCAGGAAGAGGAGGTTGGCGAAGGCGCCCGCGCCGGCGACGGCCAGCTGGTCCCTGCGCCGGGGCAGGTACCGGTAGGTGTCGACCCGGCAGTACATGATCACCATCGGCAGCCGCCAGCGCAGCCCGATCTCCCCGACCCGGCCGCCCACGTGCCGGGCGGCGATCCCGTGGGCGAACTCGTGCAGGGCCGTGCTCAGCCACAGCAGCGTCGCCACGGCCAGCAGCGGTGCCGGGCGCGCCAGCAGCCAGCGCAGGTCGCCGAGCAGCTCGCCCGCCGAAGCCGCGAGCCACCCCTCCATGGCGAGGAACACGAGGAGCAGTGCGCCGAGCACCGCCGGCCGCAGCACCGGCCGCAGGACGCGGTGCAGCCGCGCTGTCGTGGCGTCGGAGTCCGCGACCAGCCGCAGGGTGCCGCGCAGCAGGGTCCCGGTCCGCTGCGGCCCGGGACCGGCCTGCGGCTGCGGTGCCGGGCCGCCCGCCAGCAGCCGGCGGGTCCCGAGCAGCCCCAGCAGCTGCTGCCAGTTCCGCTCTCCCAGCCGGCGCCCGAAGGCCCGCCCGTACGCCTCGCCGATCTCCGCGAGCGTCCGCGAGCCGTCGAGGCGCGAGACGAGGAAGTACTCCTTCGGCCCGATCTCGAACGCCGCCCCGGACACCGGGTCCTTGACCAGGTGCACGACGGCGGGGCCGTTCAGCAGCGGCGGCGACAGCAGGATCCCGGGCCGCAGCGCCGGCCGGAGCGCCGACATCCCCGGGGGCGCGGTCACGGCCCGACCGCCCCGGCCGCCGGCACGCCCTCGGCGGCGCCCTCGCGCAGCACCCGCCCCAGCAGGTGCGCCAGGTAGGCCTCGTCCCGGATCGTCACGTGCAGCCTGTTGTTGGTCATGTGCATGTACGGGGACAGCAGCAGCGGCAGCGCCACCGCCGGGTCGGTCACCCGCTCGTCGCGGCTCCCGTCCCACGACCGGAACACCAGCTCCCCGCCCACGGCCAGGGCCTGCGCGCGCCGCCGCAGCTCCCGGCAGTGCTCGGCCCACCCGGCGAGGAACCCGGGCAGCCGGCCGGTCTCGCCCGAGCCGAGCGCCTCCAGCACCGCGCCGAACCGGCGGCCGAGCCCGGGACCGGTCTGCTCGTACGTGCGGTCGTACTCGGCGGAGCCGATGAAACCGGTGCCGGGGAAGGCCCGGTGCCAGAACCGGTAGTAGCTGTCCAGGTACGTACCCAGCTCCTCCCGGTCGGGCAGGAACACCCCGGCCATCACCATCATCAGCTGCGCGGAGGTGCCCAGCAGCACCGTCCGCAGGTGCAGGTTCATCGAGCCGAGGGCGTCCATGACGAGGTCGCTGGAGTGCGCGAAGTGCCACTCCGCCAGCTCCACCCCGGCCGGGCCGCCGTACTTCCCGTACTCCGGCTCGTACGGCTCGTAGGAGAAGGAGTTGTTGGGCCGCAGGTTCATCCGGCCGTCCTCGCCCATGAAGGCGGCCCGGTCCCCTTCGGGGAACTCGATGTCGAACAGGGTGTTGTAGAACTCGTTGAGGAAACCGGAGTCCACCTCGTACAGCGCGGGTCTGGCCTTCAGGAAGGCCCCCACCGCCTCCTCGGTACGCCGGCGCACCTCCGGCTCCGCCGCCGGGCTCGCCGGCCGCAGCCGCAGCCGCACGTGCGGGCCCTCCAGCCAGTAGTTGATGAAGAAGTGCCCCGCCAGCAGCCCGTCCGCCGTGAGGGAGGCGATCAGCGGCCGCACGCACTGCACCAGCAGCGGCTGCGGGTTGGCGGCGTAGAAGACGTGCATGGCCTGCCAGGCGCCACGCGTCGGGGTCAGCTCTGACACCGGGTTGCTCCCTCCGGGGTGGGGACGGTCGTGGTGAAGGTCTCGACGGCGAGTTCGGCGACGTGCGCCCCCCGCGCCGAGCGGGTGTGCAGGCCCCCGGGGTCCGGGAGCATCTCGCGGAAGACGACCCGGTGGCCGCCCTCCCGCAGCAGCGGCTCGAACGCCGCCAGCGACAGCAGGCTGGAGAAGTCCACGTACTGCGGTTTGGCCCCCAGCGCGGACGGGCCCGCCGACACGGTCGCGAACACCCGCTCCGGCAGCCCGTGCGCCCGGCGCCACCGCTGCCACTCCAGGAAGTGCCCGGCCTCCCGCGCACCGCGCACCGGCAGTTCGCCC
This sequence comes from Streptomyces sp. NPDC048352, assembly GCF_040651895.1. Taxonomy (NCBI): domain Bacteria; kingdom Bacillati; phylum Actinomycetota; class Actinomycetes; order Kitasatosporales; family Streptomycetaceae; genus Streptomyces; species Streptomyces sp. NPDC048352. The sequence goes on along the minus strand of NZ_JBEZKZ010000029.1, from coordinate 48,816 downwards.
GCCGTGGTGCTCCAGCTGCGCCGGCTCAGCACCAGGTCCCCGTGCACCACCCGCGGACGGGCCGTCACCCCGCCCTGCGGCGCGCCCTCCGGCACTCCCGCCCAGACGTCCAGCGGCGACATGGAGGAGGGCGAGAGCAGCAGCAGGGTGCGCGGTACGGCCGGCAGCGCGAGCGGCACCAGGTACCCCAGGTAGACCGGGATCACCTCCAGGCCCAGGCGGCGCGAGCGCAGCACCACCCGGCCCGTGGCGGGGACGTGCTCCGCGTACAGGTCGTCCAGCCGCAGCAGCCGGTCCTCGGGCAGGGTCCCGCTCTCGCCCGGGCAGACGATCTCGTACTCGGTGAGCCGGCCGTGCAGGTTCAGGTTGGTGGTGACCGCCCCGCCCGTGACCTCGGCGAACACCGCGCCCTCGGGGGTCACTTCGGCGGCCGTCGCGCGCAGCTGCCCCTCCAGGGCGGCCGGCTCCGGGTAGAGGTGGGTGAACCGGCTGAACGGGAAGGAGAGCCCGCCGTACGAGCGGTTGAGCACGGTCAGCTCCGCACCCGTGCGGGGGTCCCGCGCGAACTGGAGGTGGTGGCAGCGCGGCGCGAAGCCGGGCACCACCGGGTCCAGCTCCCGCGCCACCGCCTCGACGTCCTCCCCGGAGAGCCGCAGGTCGCCGCCGGCGCCCCGCTCCTCGTACGCCGCCCAGCGCGCCCGCATCCGGCCCGTGAAGGCCCGCCGCGCCGCGTCCAGGGCCCGGATCCCGGGCAGGCCCAGCCAGTTCTCCTCCGGCACGTACTCGCCGCGCGCGTCGAAGGGCGTGCGCCGGGCGGTGAAGGACAGGTACTGGTCGAAGAAGTCCTCGTGGAAGTCGTGCACCAGGCCCAGCAGGTCCTCGCACCGTCCGCCCCGGCCGTAGCGGGCCGTGAAGAACCCCTCGAAGGTGATCCGCTGGGCCAGCGTCAGGTCGAAGGCGGGCAGGATCCGCTCGACCGAGCGCAGCGCGCCGCCGCCCACCCCCGGCTCCGCCCAGGCCGGGCGCGGCGCCGCGAGGTCCCGGCCCGCGCTCGTGTCCTCGTACACCAGTGTCTGGGGCAGCGGCGCGTCCGGCGGCGCGCCCAGTTCCTCCTGTGCCCGGCGCAGCGCGGCGCGCAGGCCGGACAGCAGCTCGCGGCGCTCGGCGCGTCCGGCGAGCGGGTAGCGCTCCAGCAGCCGGGCGGGCTCCTCCAGCAGCTCGGCCAGGCCGTCGGCCCAGGGCCGCTCCAGGCCGCGCAGGGCCCGCTGGAAGGCGCGTACCGGATCGCCGCTGTGCACGCCGGTGTCCAGGCACGGCACCCGCACCATGCCGAGCTGGAGCAGCGCGCCGATGTACGCCTCGCACTCCTCGGGCGCCGCCCCGTGCTCGGCGGCCAGCCAGTCGGCCAGCTCGTGGTGGCGCAGCTCGGGCTCGGCCCCGCCCCCGGCCGCCCGCCCGGCGAACAGGGCGAGCAGCCGGTCCAGGGTGCCGCTGCGGCGCAGGAAGAACAGCCGGTCCTTGACCGCGTCGAAGGTGACGGCGGCCGTGTCGTCGCCGGCCGTGACCGAGCGGCGCACGTACCGGATCCGGTCGTCCTCCCGGCCCCAGCCAGGGGCCGGGCGCAGCGGCAGGTCCCGCCGGCGCACCGGGTCGGCGAGGACCAGCTCGGCGAGGCGCGCCAGCACCACCACGTTCAGCCGGACGTGGCTGCTCCAGGTGTCCTCCACCCGGATCCCGTCCGGGCCGGCCTCCGCCGTGAACCGGCCGGTCGCCACCCCCGTGAAGGTGCTGAAGGGACTGGTCTTGCAGGCGGTGCGGTAGAGGTACGAGAGCACCGAACGCTCGGCCTTGCGCGCCCGGCCCCCCGGCTCCCCGCCGCCGGCCGTGGCCGCCGTGTACGCGTCGAGCTGCCCCTCCAGCACCGGCGAGGCCAGCAGCAGCCCGTGCCGCAGCCGGTCGTCCTCCAACAGCTCGCGCAGCGCGGCCCGGCCCCGCCCCAGATCGGCGGCGAGCAGCGGCTCGCCCTCGGCCAGCAGCTTCTCCAGCTCGCCCGACCGCTCCAGCCAGAGCGCCAGCCGCCCGCCCGCCGCCTCCCCCAGACCCTCGACCGCACGCAGGGCGGCCCCGGGATCGGAGGGCACGCGCCCGTTGTGGATCTGGCGGCGCAGCCGCAGCAGTTCGCGCCGGTGCGCGGCGCCCGGCCCGCCCGGCTCGGGGTCGGTCGCGCCGACCGCCCGGTGCAGTGCCTCGCTCAGCCACTGCGCGTCCGCCCGCAGCGCGTCCTCGGCCGCGAGGACGTCGGCCGCCCAGCGCCCGGTGTCCGCGCAGCGCAGCGCGTCGGCCGCGGCCAGGGGCAGGCCGGCGACGCGCAGCATGAAGCGCTCGCCGGTGTGCCATGAGGTGGTGGTGTCCATCCTGGTCCCCCTGCTTCTCTCGTCGCCCGCTCAGGCGATCTCGTGGCGGAAGTCGGCGGGCCGCGGCCGCTCGTGGCCGAGCAGCATGATCAGCAGCGGCGCCTCGTCGGTGCCGGTCAGCCCCAGCTGCTCGGCGTACGAGACGTTGTCGAAGCCCAGCGCCACGCCCGCGCCCAGCCCGTGGGCGGCGGCGGTGGTGTAGAAGGTCTGCGCGACCGCGCCGACGGCCGCCCCCACGAGGCGGTAGCCCCGGTCGCCGACCGCGTCGAGGACCGCGGTGGTCCGCACGGTCGGCACCAGGACGGCGCCCGCCTGCTCCAGGTTGTAGTTGGACAGGAAGTAGTTGGCCTGGAGGAAGGGCCCGGGCGGCCCCGGCACCACCAGCCGCAGCACGTGCGCCGCCGGGTCGTAGGCGTAGCTGCCCGGTTCGATCCCCTCGACGTGGTTGACGAAGGCGTACAGGGCGGTCAGCGGCGGCCCGCCGGGCCGTTCCGCCTCGCTCCCGGGCCGGGTCGCCGCGCAGTCCGCCAGCGCCGCCGCCAGCTGCTCCGCCGTCACCGCCCGGGTGGCGTCGAACCGGCCGAAGCTGCTGCGCCGGGCCCGCAGCGCGGCGGCCTCCCCCATCAGGGGCGCCGCCGGGACGGGCAGCGGGACCGGCTCCCCGCCCCGCGGCGGATACGCGGCCGCCGCGTCCAGCGCGCCGGGCGCGGGGCGGTCGCCGGCCCGGCCGAGGGTGGCCGCGTGGATCCGCTCCAGGGTCTCGAAGGCCAGCACGGTGCGGGAGCGCTCGGCGTCGCGGTGGCGGACCCCGGCGCCCGTCGACGGTGCCCCGGCCGGCGGCTGCCCCCCGCCCTCCCACTCCAGGGGGAGCACCGCGAAGACGCCCTCCTCCTCCGGGGCCACGCCGAGCAGCCGGGCCAGCCGCTCCTCGTCGAACCAGAGCGCGGGGGCGATCCGCAGCCCGTACGCCCGGGCCCACAGCCGCCAGGTCTGCACCAGCGCGCCCACGTCCATGCTGACGGCGTGGAAGGAGAAGCTGTTGTACTTGAAGGAGTTCTGCCAGTACTTGACGCTCAGCACCAGGTACTGCGTGTGGTCCCCGCCCGGGCCGCCGCCCAGCGCCTCCCGCACGTCACCGGTGACGTCGCCGGCCAGCAGCCGCCGCAGCCCGTGCTGGTGCGGGGCGTAGTGGTACAGGCCCGGGGTGAGGGGCCCGCCCGCACCGGCCGCCCAGTACACGCCGACCGGGTACAGCCCGCCGCCCGAGGCGGTGCCGCGCGACCAGTTGGCCTGCGTGTAGTGGGGGAGCGCCGCCAGGTCGGTGTTGGCCTGCACGGCCAGGCGCCGGCCGGTCAGCCCGTACGACTCCTGGAGCATCCCGGACAGCAGCGGCAGGGTGAACCCCGGCGCGGGGTACGGCTCGGCCGCCGGCTCCGGCAGCGGAAGGGTCTCCGCCTGCGGGTAGTACTTCGCCTTGCGGGGGCGGTCGGCCCAGTCGGGTACGAAGTCGACGGGCTCCATGGGCACCCGGCCCCGGTACATGATGGCGCTGGCGTAGTCATGGGCGTAGCCCACGGGTCCTCCTCGGTTCGTGCGGCCGTGCCGGGCGCGCCGGCGGCGAGATCAGGGGAAGGGGTGCGGGGCCGGGTTGAGGTCGGCGGGCTCCAGATCGCGCTCGCGCAGCCCCGCCTCGCGCAGGGCCGTGCGCATGCGCGGCATGCCCAGCGCGCGCTGGCGCGACCACCCGAAGTCGATCGGCAGCAGCCCCGGCACCAGCACGCTCACGGTGTGCAGGCCCAGCGCCCGCTGCTCCGGCAGCGTCTGGTCGACCACCACCACGTCGAACCCTCGGGCCGCGACCGCCTCGACGCACCGCGCCAGGTCCTCCCGCACGTCGTCCGACGCCGCGGGGCCCCGCAGCGCCGACACCGGCCGCAGCGGCCCCCGCGAGGGCCCGCGCAGCAGGAAGTCCGCGTGGCGGCCCATCTCCGGCACCCCGTACACCAGCGGATGGTCGTGCAGCGCGGTGACCAGGTCGAAGTCGGCCGCCATCGCACGCAGGCGCTCCTCGTCCCGCTCGGTGCGCCCGGGCAGGTTCACGGCGTCCGTGGCGATCTCGCACAGCGCCGAGTCCAGCGCCGACTCCGGGTCCAGCCCGGCCCCGGCCCCGAAGCACATCCGCCCGGTGCCGCCGTCGAACCGCTCGGCGACGGCGGTCACCACCGGGATCGGGAAGCTGATCCGCGTGTCGAAGAACCGCGCCCGGTAGCCGTACAGGGCGAGCCGGTCGACCATCGCCCGCGTCGAGGCCCGGTCGCTGGTGGCCGGGTCGATCTCGGGCAGCGGCTGGCGCCCGTACCAGGTGAGCAGGAAGGCGTCCCGCTCCACGACCTCCATCAGCCCGAAGTAGGCGGCCTCGGCCAGGCTCCCGCCCGAGGCGCAGCCGTTGGAGCTCTCCTGCACGAACCGGTTCTCCAGACCCGGCGCGTGGTAGTACGTCAGCACCTCGGGCACCAGCCTCGGCTGCCGGTCGCGCAGCGACCACCCCCACACCCACGGGATCTCCCGGTCCGGGTCGAAGGGCCGCACCCTCGGGTTGTCCCGGTAGAACGCCTCGCCGTACAGGCCCACCCGCCGGGGGTCGACGGCGTCGGCCCCGAACCCGTTGAGCGAGCCGGTGACGCTGGTCGTACGGGAACGCGAGCGCATGCCCGCGTACCGCTCCAGCCCCTCCAGCACCCCGACGCGGGCGCTGCGGTCGAAGGAGTCCGTGTGCCCGCCCCAGAAGGTCTCGCGCAGGTACTCGCCCGAGCGCATCGAGAAGCAGCCGATGGTCGCGGAGGTGGTGGTCGAGGAGACGTCCTGGACCAGCGAGGGACCCAGCGCCCCGCACAGCGGATTCGCGAACGCCGCCACGTCGATGGCGTACGCCTCCACCGGCCGCGTACGGAACGCCCCCGGCCGGTACTTGGGCGCCGGCCCCGGATCCAGCGCCCGGGCCGTGTCCTCCTCGGGCGTCCCGCACACCGGGCACTCCGGATCGGGCACCAGCGGGTACCCCCGCACGGTCCCGCTCCGCAGGTCCAGCACCCACACCCGCGGGAACACCCCGGACGTCTCCCCGGAGCCCGCCGAGACCACCAGCGCGGCCACCGCGTCGGCGGCGAAGGCGTGCGCGTACGGCGAACCACCCGCAGCCCGGGTCCGCCCGCCCAGCTCGAGGGCGTCCCGCAGCGCGACCGACCGCACGGCCTGCCAGCGCCGCTCCAGGCACCGCGCGCAGCCCGCCCCCTCCGCCGGGAGGGGGCCGACCACGGCCTGGTGGCCGTAGAGCGCCACCGGCACGGCGCCCGCCGGGACCTCCCGCCCGGCGGCGGCGAACGCGTTCCGCAGCCCCAGCGCCACCACGGCCACCGGGGGCCCGCCCAGCGCGGTCACCGCACGCTCCAGCAGGGCGGTGAACCGCCCGGCGGTCTCCTGCCCGAGCCCGTCCGCCGGCGCGGCGGAGCCGCTACGCGTCATCGCCGGGCTCCCGGACCGCCGCCGAGGCCAGCAGCACCCGTACGGTGTGGATGCCCACCCCGGCCAGCTCCGCCGACCCGGTCGGCACCGCGTACGCGTCGAGCCCCGCCCCGGCCAGCCGCTCCAGCACCTGCTCCCAGGAGGTGCCCGGCCCCGCCGCCAGGGGAGCGGCCGCCGCGTCCGACACCGCCAGCGCGCGCGGGTCCAGGTCCCGCAGCAGGGGATCGCGGCCCGCGTCGGCCGAGGCCGCCCCGTACTGCGCCGCGCCCAGCAGCTCCCGCAGGGCCGCGACCGCCGCCGTCCGCCGGTCCAGGCCCTCGCCCAGCGCCCAGCGCTCCCCGGCGCGCGCCAGCAGCACCTGCACCCCGGAGCGCGGGCCCTCACCGAGGTCCAGCAGCTCCGGCTCCAGCCCCAGCCGGTCCGCCGACCGCAGCAGGAAGACGAGTTCCGCGTCCTCACCGTCGCGCTTCGGCAGCGGCACCCGGTCCGAGGCCGCGCCGCGCACGGCCCGCAGCAGCGCCGCGTGCCCGAGGGCCGACAGCAGCCCGGCCGCCGCCGCGTCGGCGGGGGAGGGGCCGGCCCCGGCCCCGGCGCGGGTCCGTTCGAAGAGCCGCTCCGCGTTGTGCGGGCCGAACGGCCGCACCGCGCCCGCCGGGACCAGCACGGGCTCCTTCGTCAGCAGGGACACCGCCCGCTGGTACGCCGTCGCCGCGCCCGGCAGCCCGGAGGCCGTCGCCAGCCGCGCCGCGGCCACCGCGCCCGGCTCCCCGGCGCCGCCGACCACGTCGCGGGCCGGCACCACGTGCTCCGCGTACACCAGGGCCGCCGCGTCCAGGGCGCGCATCCGCGCCCCCGCCACGTGGTGGACGTCGAACGCGGCCACCGTGCGGGTCTCCCCGTGCCCGAGGCCCAGCTCCACCACCCCCGCCTTCAGCGGGATCTGGGTGAGCTCCTCGTCCGCGTACCGGGTGAACACCCCCGCGTACGGGCGCACCACGGCCGAACGCCGGTTCAGCTCCTCGACCAGCTCGTCCGCGTCCCGGGCGGTCTCCAGCGTCGGCAGCGCCGGTGTGCCCGAGGCGCCGGCGGCGGACAGGTCCAGGGGCGCCGCCTCCGGCTCCGCGGGCGCGCAGAACGGGCAGCGCGGGTGCGGGAAGAGCGGCTCGGCGGTCACGTCCAGCGAGGCCGTGTCCTGGACGAGCAGCCGCCCGGCCGTCTCGGCCGGCAGCGAGCCGGAGGCCACGCGGAACACCTCGTAGCCCAGCAGGTTCCCGATCATCGCGGCCAGCGGCCGCCCCGGCACCGGGCCCGTCGCGAGGGCAGCCTCCGGCAGCGCCAGGGCGCTCCACAGCCCGGCCGCCGCGGCGCCCCCGCGCGCCGCGCCCAGCCGCAGGGCCGCGCAGGACCAGCAGCCGGCGGTGCCGTGCGCCATGAGCGGGCCGACGACGGCGTCGTTCCCGTACGACCAGGCGGGCAGCAGGGTGCGCCCCTCGGGTACGCCCGCGCGCAGCAGCGGCAGCAGCCGCGCCGGCGCCTGCGCGCCACCGGTCACCACGACGACGTCGTACGACTCCAGCCCGGCCCAGTCGAGGGGGCCCTCGGGCAGGGTGCGGATCTCCACCGGGCAGCCGTCGGCGACGGCCTCGGCCGCCTCGGCCCGCACCCCGCCGGCGTCCGCCCCCGGCAGCACGCCGACGACGGCGCAGCCGTTGCGCACCAGGCTCAGCGCGCACCAGCGGGCCACCGCGTCCTCGCCCAGGACGGCGACCCTGGTGTCACGGAAGCGCAGGAAGCGGGCCTCGGCGTCATCGGCGTAGTGGTCGGCGTAGGCGATCTGCGGTGCGTATCTGCGCGCCACGTCCGGCGGCGGGGCCGCGGCCCGCCGCACCGGCCCGGGCCCGGCGACGGAACGGGCGAAGTCCCGTTCGTACAGGGTCTTGACGAGTTCGCCGACCATCGCGCGCTGCGCGTCGCCCAGGCCCTGGCAGAGCTCGGTGACGGTGTGCTCGCCCGTCAGGTGCGGGACGATCAGGGTGGCGAACCGGTACGCGGTCCGGGCGGTGAGGCGGAAGCCCCCGTCGGAGTTGTGGAACAGCACCCCGTCGGGCGTCTCGGTGAAGAGCACGTCCCGGCGGATCCTGGGGCGGGTCGCGGCGACGTGCTGGTAGCTGTCCAGGGACATGGAACACCTCTGATTGCGGTCTGGTGGGGACGAAGGCGTGAGGTGGGAGATGTCGGGGAGGCGGCCGGGGCCGCCTCAGCGGGGCAGGAGGGCCGCGGCGCCGTCGCGGCCCTGGGCCAGCCACCGCGCGTAGACACGGAGGAAGGCGTGGATCCGGTAGGGCTCGCCGGGCGGCCCGTCCTCGAGCATCCCGGCCTCCACGAGCTGTTCGAGCACGCTCTCGCTCCCGGCTGTGGCCGGACCGGAGTGCGGCTCGAGCGAGCCCAGCCGCAGGAACGCCTCCCGCAGCGCGGGCGGCAGCGCCGCGACGGCCTGCCCGAACACCTCCGGCACCGACAGCCGGGGATCCTCGGCGAGGGCCAGCCTGCCCGGCGGGTCCTCCGCCAGCCACGCGGCGCAGTCGGCGACGGACAGGCCCGGCCGGGTCAGCAGCCGCCCGGCCGCGATGCGCAGGGCGAGCGGGAAGTGGCCGCACACGTCGGCCAGTTCGCGGACGGCCGGCTCCTCGGCGGCGATCCGCCCGGCTCCGATGAGCCCGGCGAGCAGCTCGCGGGCGTCGGCCGGGGTGAGGACGTCGAGCCGGTGCACGAAGCCGCCGTGCGTGGCGACCGCCGCCGCGAGCCCGCGCCGACTGGTCACCAGGACCACGGCGCCGCCGGTCTCCGGCAGCAGCGGCAGGACCTGCCCGGCCCCCGCCGCGTCGTCGAGGATCAGCAGCCGCCGGCCGCCGCCGCCGGGCTCGGGCAGCAGCTTGCGGGCCTCCTCGTGGTCGAGGGGGCTCCCGTCCGGCCGGGCCAGGCCGATGCCGAACACCCCTCCGGGGAAGGCCCGCCGCACCTCGTACGCGCTCTGGTGCGCGAGCGCCGACTTGCCGATCCCGGGTGCTCCGGAGACGACCAGCAGCCGGGGCCCGTCGGGGTCCGTGAGGCGCAGGGCCAGGGCCCGCAGGTCCGCCCCGCGCCCGGCGAACCCGGGCACCGGCGGTGGCCCGGCGGGTTCGGGGGCACGGCCGGAGGGGGCCGGCGCGGGACGCGGCGGGGCCGGCGCGAGGTCTCCGGCGCGGGTGGCCGGTCCCAGCTCCTCGGCGCGCAGGATCGACAGTTCCAGGCGCCGCAGCCCCGGCCCGGGGTCCACGCCCAGCTCTTCGCGCAGCCGTTCGCGGACGGTGCGGTACTCGGCGAGCGCCTCGGCCTGCCGTCCGGTGCGGTAGAGGGCCTCGACGAGCTGCTCGGTGAAGCGCTCGCGGACGGGATGGCGGCGGGCGCTCTCGTAGAGGTCGACCAGGACCTGATGGCAGTTCCCGGCGGCCAGTTCGAGATCGCACACCCGCTCCAGCACCCGCAGCCGCTCCTGTTCGAGGGCGGGTACCGCGTCCCGCTGGAGCATGCGCGAGGCCACGTTGGCCAGGGGCTGCCCCTGCCAGAGGGAGAGCGCCTCCCGCAGCCGGTAGAGCTCCTCGGCGGTCCCGGCGGCGGCCCGGGCCCGCGCGGTCAGCGAGCGGAACTGCGCGAGGTCGAGCGTCCCGGTGTCGTTGCGCATCCGGTAACCGCCCGGCACCGCCTCGATGGTGGTCGCGGAGATGCCGTACTTCGCGAACAGCCTGCGCAGCCGCAGCACACAGGTCTGGAGCGCGGCCCGGGCGGTCGCGGGCGGCTCCTCGTCCCATACGGCGCGCAGCAGGTAGCCGGTGGAGACCACGGCGCCCGGGTGGAGCAGGAGGGCGGCGAGGAGACTCGTCGGTTTGGACGGTTTGAGCACTACAGTCTCGGGGCCGTGGGCAATGCTCAAGGGCCCCAGAAGCTGGAACCGCATGGATGGTTCCCCCGTGTCGGATCGCGTGTGTCGCAGATGGGCGTGACGGGGGCGTCGTGCCCACCAGCCGCCGCACCGGTTCCGGCGCGCCGGGGGATCCCTTCCTCTCCGTCCCCCGGAATCCGTGCTGTTACCGCCGGTCCGCTCATTGTCTTCACACGCGGACGAGCCCCGATGGTCGGCCGCTCGAGGATCGCCGGAGGACCCGTTCCCCTATTCGAAGCGCGTGGTGTCGCCCGCCCCCCGGCGCAGGATCTCCGCCTCGCCGCCGGAGAAGTCGATGACGGTGGTCGGCCGGGTGCCGCAGTCCCCGGAGTCGACCACCGCGTCCACCACGTGGTCGAGCCGCTCCTTGATCTCCCAGCCCTGCGTCATCGGCTCCTCCTCGCCCGGCAGGAGCAGGGTGCTGGAGAGCAGCGGCTCGCCCAGCTCGGTGAGCAGGGCCTGGGTGACCAGGTGGTCGGGGATGCGGACCCCGACCGTCTTCTTCTTCGGGTGCAGCAGCTGGCGCGGCACCTCCGAGGTGGCCTTGAGGATGAAGGTGTAGGGGCCCGGCGTCGCCGCCTTGACGGCCCGGAACACGTCGTTGTCCACGTGGACGAACTGCCCCAGCTGGGCGAAGTTCTGGCACACGAGGGTGAAGTGGTGCCGGTCGTCCAGGTTGCGGATCGACCGGATCCGCGTGATGCCGTCACGGTTGCCCAGCTGGCACCCCAGAGCGAAACAGGAGTCGGTGGGGTACGCGATGAGCGCGCCGGAGCGGATGCTGTCCGCCACGCTGGTGAGGGTGCGCCGCTGCGGGTTCTCGGGGTGCACGTCGAAGTATTTCGCCATCCGCCGAGCCTACGGGACCGGACCGCTGCGCTCCGCCCTCCCGCCCGTGCCCGGTGCCGTACTCCGTCCGGGTTCACTTGGGGTGCCCGTTCGGAGGCAGAGCCGAGTTTATGATCATCGTTTCGGCTTCCGGTCCTCTTTGATGCTGCCATCCGGCGTGGGACGACTGGGAGGGCTGCGTGGCGAAGTCACGGACGAAGGCGTGGAGTGCGGTCGCCGCGGTGACGGGGGCCGCACTGGCCCTCGCCACCGCACCGGGCCGCACGGCCGAGGCGGTGGCGGCCCCCGGCCCCGCCCCCGAGGCGGCGGTCACCCTGCTGGTGGGCCACGCCGTGGAAGGGGGCGGCGGCGCGGACGCCGCCACGTGGTGCGCCGCCGGGGCCTTCCGCGGCGGCCGCTGCGGCACCTGGCAGCAGCAGCGGGTGCTCGCCACCGCGCGCGGCGGCTCCGTCCTGTGGGACCCGGCGCTCGGCGAGGCCGGCGAACTCCCCACGGACGCGGGCGCGCCGCTGGAGATCGCCCTCGCCCGCCCGGAGGCCGGCCGTCTCACCGACGTGACCGTCACCGACGGCCGCGGCCGCCACCTCGCCGGCGCCCTCGGCCCCGGCGGCGGACACTGGCGCAACACCGAACCGCTGCGCGCGGGGCAGGCCTACACCGTCCGGGTCGGTGCCCAGGACGGCGCCGGCGCCCCCGTCGGCGTGAGCCTGCTGTTCAGGACCGCACCGCCCGACGACGGGGGCAGGCTCACCGCCGAGTTCGGCCCCCGCCCCGGGACGTACGGCGCCGGCGAGATCGTCACCGCCGACCTCAGCCACCCGGTCCCCGCCGACGCCCCCGAGGCCCGCGCCCGCGTGGAGCAGGCGCTCCAGGTGACCTCGCAGCCCCACACCGAGGGAGCCTGGCACTGGGTCGACGACTCGACCCTGCACTACCGGCCCCGCACCTACTGGCCCGCCCACACCGTCGTCCGCGTCCGCAGCGGCCTCGACGGGGTCGAACTCGGCGAACACGGCTACGGCGGCCCCTCCGAACCCCTCGAGTTCACCGTCGGCGACCGGATCGAGGCCGTCACCGACTCCGCCGCCCACGTGATGACCGTACGCCGCAACGGACGCGTCATCAGGACCATCCCGGTCACCACCGGCAAGGAGGGCTTCCGCACCCGCAGCGGGGTCAAGGTCGTCCTGGGCAAGGAGTACAAGGTCCGCATGCGCGGGGACACCGTCGGCATCCAGAAGGGCACCAAGGAGTTCTACGACCTCCCCGTCTTCTACGCGACGCGGGTCACCTGGAGCGGCGAGTACGTCCACGCCGCGCCCTGGTCGGTCGAGGCGCAGGGCGAGGAGAACGTCAGCCACGGCTGCACCGGCATGTCCACCGCCGACGCCGCCTGGTTCTTCGACACCGTCCGCGAGGGCGACATCGTCGAGGTGGTCAACAGCGGCGGCGAGAAGATGCCCCCCTTCGGCAACGGCATCGGCGACTGGAACCTGGACTGGCGCACCTGGCTCTCCGGCAGCGCCCTGACGCCCGCCGCCGCCCCGCACCAGCCGCCGGGCGGCCCCTCCCGCCTCGACCCGACGACATGAGGACCTGAGAGCGGTGGCCCCCCTCGCGGTGCGCCCCGCCCCGCCGGCCGCCGCGGGCCCGCGCCGGGTGCTGCTGGCGGGCGCCGCCGGGAACTTCACCGAGTGGTACGAGTTCGGCGTCTACGGGGCCTTCGCCACGGTCATCGCCGACCGGTTCTTCACCCCCTCGGCGGCGGCCGGCCAGGGCGGCGCCGGCCCGCTGCTCGCCACGTACGCCTCCTTCGCGGTGGCCTTCTTCTTCCGCCCCGCCGGAGCCCTCCTCTTCGGCCGCCTCGGCGACCGGACCGGCCGCCGGCCCGCCCTGGTCCTCGTCATCGCCCTGATGACCCTGGCCACCACCCTGATCGGCCTCCTCCCGTCCCGGGACACGCTGGGGGCCGCGGCCCCGTGGCTGCTCACCCTGCTCCGCGTCGTCCAGGGGCTGTGCGCGGGAGGGGAGTTCGGCGGCGCGGTGGCCCTGCTGACGGAATCCGCGCCCCCGGGCCGCCGCGGCCGCCACGGTGCCTGGCAGTCCTTCACCGTGGCCCTCGGCCTGCTCGCCGGCGCGGGCGCCGCCGCCCTCCTGGCCGCCCTCCTCTCCCCGGCGGCCCTGTACGCCTGGGGCTGGCGGATCCCGTTCCTGCTGGCCCTGCCGCTCGGGCTGGCCGCGCTCCGGCTGCGCCGGGGACTGCCCGACGCACCGCCGCCCGCGCCGGCCGCACCCCCGCCACCGGGAGCCGGCCCGCCCGCCGCAGCCGTCACGGCGCGGACCGTCGTCCTCGGCGTCGGGCGGCTCATGGGCTGGTCCGCGGCCGGGTACACCTTCCTCGTGGTGCTGCCCTCCTACCTCCAGGCCACCCTCGGCGCCTCCTTCCGGCAGGCCCTGCTCGCGACCACCCTCGCCAACCTCGGCTTCGCCGCCGCCATCCTGCCCGCCGGCATCCTCAGCGACCGCGTCGGCCGCCGCCCCGTCATGCTCGCCGGCGCCCTCACCGTCACCTTCTGCGCGCTCCCGCTCCTCCACCTCCTCCAGGACCCCGCCGCCCCCGCCCCCGCCCGGGCCGCCGCCGTCCTCGGCGCGGGCGCGGCGGTCGGCCTGCTCGCGGGCCCCGGACCCGCCATGCTCGCCGAGATGTTCCCCGCTCGGGTGCGCTGCACCGGCCTGGGACTGGCGTACGCCCTCACCGGCGCCGTGTTCTCCGGCTGCGCGGGCCTCGTCATCACCGCCCTGACCGCCGCCACCGGGGACCGCGACATCCCCGCCTACTACGCCGCCGGCACCTGCGCCCTCAGCGCCCTGGCCCTGTCCGGCCCGCGCGGCGACGACCACCGGAAGCCCCTGCGGTGAACGTGATCGGCCTGATGTCGGGCACCTCGTACGACGCGGTCGACGCGGCCGCCGCCCACCTCACGCTCGAGGACGGCGGCGAGACCCTGCGGCTGCTGCCGCTCGGCACGCTCAGCACCCCGTACGAGCCCGCCCTGCGCGACGCCCTCGCGGCGGCCCTGCCGCCCGCGCCCACCACCCTGGCCGACGTGTGCCTCCTCGACACCCGCATCGGCCAGGCCTTCGCCGCCCTCGCGGCCCGCGCCGACCGCGACCTGTGCGCGGGCCGCGCCGAACTGATCGCCTCGCACGGCCAGACCGTCTACCACTGGACGTCCGCCGGGCAGGTCCACGGAACCCTCCAACTCGGCAGCCCCGCCTGGATCGCCGAGACCACCGGCCGCCCCGTCGTCGCCGACTTCCGCCCCCGCGACATCGCGGCCGGGGGCCAGGGCGCCCCCCTCGTCAGCCTCGTCGACCTGATGCTGCTGCGCGGCCGCCCCGGCACGCCCGCCGCCCTGAACATCGGCGGCATCGCCAACCTCACCGCCGTACCCCCGGCCGGCCCGCCGGTGGCGTTCGACACCGGCCCCGGCAACGCCCTGATGGACGCCGCCGTACGCGAAGCCACCGGCGGGCGGCTGGCGTACGACGAGGACGGCGCCCTCGCAGCCGCCGGCCGGGTCCACGAACCGCTCCTGCGGCGCCTGCTCGCCGAGCCCTACTACCGGCTGCCCGCCCCCAAGACCACCGGCAAGGAGCTGTTCCACGCCGGCCACCTGCGCACCGCCCTCGCCGGCTGCGCCGCCCTCCCGCCGCAGGACCTCCTCGCCACCCTCGCCCGGCTCACCGCCCGCACCGTCGCCGACGCCCTGCGCCCGCTGCGCGTCACCGAGGTCATCGCCTCCGGAGGCGGCACCCGCAACCCGGCCCTGATGGCCATGCTCCGCGAGGAACTGCCCGCGCGCACTGCCCTGCTGGACTCGGCGGCGCTCGGCCTGCCCGCCGCCGCGAAGGAGGCGTACGCCTTCGCCGTCCTCGGCTTCCTCACCCTGCACGGCCTGCCCGGCAACGCCCCCGCCTGCACCGGGGCCCTGGGACCCCGGGTCCTCGGCTCCCTCACCCCGGGGCGCGGGCCGCTGCGGCTGCCGCCCCGGCCGTCCCGTCCCCCGCTGCGGCTCGCCGTCGGCCCGCGCCCCTGAGCGTCACCGCGCCGCCCCGTCCGAGCTCCCCGCGGTACGAGGGGCCGGCGGCGTCGGCAGCGGAGCGCCCTCCTGCTGTACGAGGGCCAGCAGGACCAGCGCGTCGGTCCAGCCGAGGGGCGCGACGGCCTTCGGCAGGCCCTGCGCGTCCACCGTTTCGGGCAGTTCACCGAGGACGTTGCGCTGCGCCAGCACCCAGTCGAGCACCGCGCCGCCCTTCTCGCGCTCGCCCGTGGCCGACCAGGCGAGCGCGAAGAACGAGGTGCTCGCCGTCCACGTGATGTTCCCCCACCCCGCGTCCGGGTCACTGCCCGGCACCAGCCCGCCGTTGGACCGCAGCAGGGCCCGGTACGTCGTGTCGAGCGCCTGCGGCAGATCGGCCGGAGCCGTGTTGAACGGGGGCGCCATGAACGCGGCCGCGCTGTCATAACCATGCCGCCCGTCGACGGTGCGCTGGTAGCCGAGCGGCGCGAACCGCCGGGCGATGCCCTGCTCCAGCCGCCCCGCGGCCGCCGTCCAGCGTGCGGCGTCCTGCGTCCGCCCGAGCCCGGAGGCGAGGTCGGCGGCGGCCCGCAGCCCCGACAGCAGCGGCGCCGCGGTGCCGATGTTCGCGGTGGTCGTGGGCAGCTCCCAGTAGTCGGGGGAGGCGGGCGGCAGCCCGTCGTCGTCCAGCGAGGCCGCCGTGTAGTCGGCCGCCTTCACGATCGCCGGGTACAGCGCGCGCAGCCGCTCCTCCCGGTCCGCCCGGGGAGCCGTGCGGTACCACTGCCAGGTCGCCCAGGGCACCCAGCCGTTCGCGTCCAGCTGCCACTGCCGGGAGTCCGGCGGCCCCGAGCCGTCCAGCAGCGTACGGGCCTCCCACGTGCCGTCGGGCCGCTGCGTGCGCGCGCTGTAGCGCAGGATCCGGTAGGCCTCCTCGTCGTGCCCGGTGTGCGCGAACGCGGCCGCTGCGAAGGCCGAGTCGCGCGGCCACGAGTAGTCCCAGAAGGTGGACCACGCCGCGGCGAACGCCCCGTTCGGCCGCAGCAGCGCCCGCAGCGACAGCAGCGCCCGCTCCGCGGCCTCTCGCCGCTCCCGCGCCGCCCCGGGCACCAGCCCCTGCTCCAGCCACCGCCGCGAGGCGGCGATCTGCGCCAGCGCGCCCGCGTCCCCGGCCTCGACCACCCGGGACTTCACCGCGCCCTCGGGCAGGTAGCGCCAGCGGCCCGACGGCAGCGCCAGCACGTTGCTGCCCTCCACGTAGCGGGCGCCGACCGCGAAGGGCGGGTCGACGGACTCCACCGCCTGCCCGTTGGACAGCAGCCCGGCCGTCCGGCCGGGCCGCAGGGAAACCGGCACGAAGCAGGCCTCGGTCTCCCCGCACCGCTCGGAGCCGGCCGGGTTCACGTAGAACGCCAGCCGGCCCGTGCCCGTCTGCCACCCGCCCCGCTCCCGGTCGTACGGCGCGCCCGCCGGCGAGCCGGCCGCGACGGCCCGGGTGCCGTGCCAGGTGACCGCCTTGTCCTCGGCGGCGGAGGCCTGAGCGAACAGGTAGTAGCGGGCGCCGGGCCGCAGTGCGGCCGTCAGCGGGACCTCGACCCAGCCCGTGCCCGGTCCGCCCAGGGCGGCCAGGTCGACGCTGCCCCAGGCGATGGCGGAGCCGGCGTCGTCCCGGGCGGTGCGCACCTGCACGTTCAGCCTCCCGGCCGCCGCCCCGCTGCTGAGGAACAGCGAGACCCGCGAGAGCCGGTCGTCGTCGGTGCTGAACTCCTGTGCGGCCGCGCGTCCGGCGCTCCCCGCACCCGTGATCCCGTACAGGGCCACATCGTGCCCCGCCTGCCCGTCGTACGCCGCCCGCCCGCCGGGGGAGCGGGATCCGCTCGCGGCGGCCACCCCGTCCGCCGTGTGCAACAGCGTCGCGAGCAGGGCGGTGGCCACCAGAACGGACCGTGTGCGCATCACGCATTGCCTCCACTGTGATGAAGCGTCAAGAAGCCTGGCAGAGCGCGTGGGCGGCGCTATTCATCCAATATCCCCGGCCGTGCCGCCCTGGAAGGGGACGCGATCGCTCCTGCCGCGCATGACACCCCGAACGCCGCCCGAATGGTCCAACGTCCGCTCACCAGCCGGGGTAACGGTCCAGCCCGTACGGGTCCCGGCCGTGCGCCCGGGGCCCCCGCGCTCCGACAGCCGGGGCCCGCCCCACCTCCCCTCGCCCCGGGAGCGAAGCCGCCGCGTACAGCCCCCAGGAAGAGCGGTCCACGCCGACGGCCCGGGCGCCTCACCGTCCCTCCACAGCCGCACCAGCGCGACACCACCGCGTGCGAACAGGCTCTCCCCGTCCACCAACGCGCACACGCGCCCACCCGAACCGACCGGCACACGAGGCGCCGGGCCAGACCCACGGGGGAACAGTGATCACTCGACGGACCGCACTCCGGGCAGGCGTCGCCGCCACCAGCATCGTCGGCACCGGCGGCATGCTGCTGCCCGTCGTGAACGCCGTCGCGACCGAGCCGGCCGGCACCGCCGCGGCCGAGCTCGACGCCGCGTCCATAGCCAAGTTCACCCAGAGGATGCCGCTGCCCCCGGTCCTCCAGCCCTACCTGAACACGGGCACCACCAGCTACTACCGCATGACCCTGAAGGAAGCCTCCAAGGAGATCGTGCCGGGCCTGAGAACCCCGCTGCGCACCTTCAACGGCTCCTTCCCCGGCCCCGTCATCAAGGCCGAGTCGGGCCGGCGCGTCGTGGTCAAGCAGACCAACTCCCTCTCGGTCCCCACCTCGATCCACCTCCACGGCGCCCACGTCCCCCAGGACAGCGACGGCTCCCCGATGGACCTGATCGCGGCCGGCGGCGGTACCAAGACGTACACGTACCCCAACACCCAGCCGCACGCGAACCTGTGGTTCCACGACCACGCCCACCACATGGAGTCGGAGAACGTCTTCCGCGGGATGACGGGCACCTACATCCTCACGGACGACACCGAGCGCCGCCTCGGCCTGCCCTCCGGCCAGTACGACGTGCCGGTCTCGCTGCGCGACGCCCGCTTCCTCGAGAGCGGCGAGCTCGTCTACGCGATGGGCGACTTCATGAAGCGCAACGTCGTCCTCGCCAACGGCAAGGCCTGGCCGTTCTTCGAGGTCGCGGCGCGCAAGTACCGCTTCCGCCTCACCAACACCGCCAACCAGCGCTTCTTCGACCTCCACCTCGCCGACGACTCCGAGCTCGTCCAGATCGGCACCGACGGCGGGCTCCTCCCCGCCCCGCACCGCACGAACGTGGTGTCCATCAGCCCCGGCGAGCGGGCCGACGTCGTCATCGACTTCTCCCGCTACCCCGTCGGCACCGTCATCGAGCTGCGGAACAAGGAGGTCGCGCCCTTCGAGTCCGCGGACGTGGTCGGCCGGGTGCTCCAGTTCCGGGTCACCCGCACCGCGCAGGACCGCAGCGTCGTCCCGGACCGGCTGCGGACCCTGCCGCCGCTCGGCCAGGCCACCGTCAACCGCGAGTTCGACATGCGGATGGACGAGGCTCCCGGCGGCAGCGCGTACATCAACGGCAAGACGTACGAGATGGACCGCATCGACACCGAGATCGCCTACGGTGCCACCGAGATCTGGACCGTGACGAACAGCAACAAGGTCGCCCCGCACAACTTCCACATGCACCTGGTGCAGTTCCGGGTGCTGGAGCGCAACGGCAAGCCGGTCACCTCCGGCCCCGAGACCGGTCTGAAGGACACCGTGCCGCTCAAGCCGGGCGAGACCGTGAAGCTCCAGGCGACCTTCGACGGCTACCGCGGCACCTACGTCTACCACTGCCACCTGTTCGACCACGGCGCCATGGGCATGATGGCGAACATGCGCATCTCCTGACCCCCGCCCCCGCTCCGCCCCGGCCCCCCGTTGCCGAACCCGGGCCGTGATCGTTTGGCCGTCCGACGGGCAGTCGGGCAGGAACGACACACGAGACGGGTGGCCGGGGTGCGGATGAGGCGCAGGACGGTTCTGCGGGCGGCTTCGGCCGGAGCGCTGACGGCGGCCACCGGGCTGCGGCCCCCGTCCGGGGCGGCGGCCGCCCCGCCGGCCGGTCCGCCCGCCGGGCCGGAGGCGGGGGACCGGGCCGTGCTGCGCTTCACCCGCGCGACCAACGGCGCGGCCACCGCCACCGCCGACGGGCAGCGCGTCGTCGCCGAGGTGCAGAACGTCCTGTGGGCGCTGCCCGCGGACGGCTCCCCCGCCACCGCGCTCACCCCGCCCGACCTGGAACCCGGCCGCCCCGTCTTCTCCCCGGACGGGCGCCGCGTGGCCATGAGCGCCTACCGCGGCGGCACCTTCCACATCTGGGTGATGCACGCCGACGGCTCCGGCCTGCGCCGGCTCACCGACGGCCCCCACGACCACCGGGCACCCGCCTGGTCCCCCGACGGCCGCACCCTCGCCTTCTGCTCCGAACGCGGCGGCGACCCCGTCGCCGGCAGCCCGTACCGGATCTGGACCGTCTCCCTCGCCGACGGAGGCCTGCGCCGCCTCACCGGACTGCCCGGCCAGGCCGGACCCTGCCAGGACGGCCCGTGGGAGGACCTCGACCCGGTCTTCTCGCCCGACGGCAGCCGCGTACTGTTCCTGCGCGCCACCCTGACCGGCGAGACCCTCACCGCCCGCACCCTCGCCTCCGTCGCCGCCGGCGCGGCGGGCCCCGTACGGACCGAACACACCGTCACCGGCGGCAGCCTGCTGGCCCCCGCCCTCTCCCCGTCCGGCCGCACCGCCTGGCTGTCCGCCGCCCCCGGACCCCGCAAGGCCGAGAAGCTGACCCTGTACGCCGACGGCCGCCCGGTCGCCCTCGCCGGCGACCTCGCCCCCGCACCCCCGCGCTGGATCGGCGACGACCGCCTCCTGATCACCCTCGACGGCCGCTTCCGGGTGGTCCGCCCGCACCGCGAGGACGGCCCGGGCCACGAGATCCCCCTCGACGCCACCCTCGAAGTGGCCCGCCCCCGCTACCGGGTCAAGGAGTACGACCTGGAGGCCGAACGGCCCCGCCCCGTCCGCGGCGTCCACCTGCCCGCCCTCTCGCCGGACGCCCGCAGCGTCGCCTTCGCCGCGCTGGGCGCCCTCTGGGTCGCCCCGGTCGCCGGGGGAGCCCCGCGCAGGGTCCTCCAGGCCCCCGCCACCGCCTACGTCCAGGGCCCGGTGTGGACCCCGGACGGCCGCGCCCTGATCTACACCGACGACCGCGACGGGCTGAACACCGTACGCCGCAGGGAACTCGCCGACGGCCGCGAGAGCGTGCTCTCCCCGCCCGGCCGCGTCTACGGCTCCCCCTCCCCGGACGGCACCCGCCTCGCCGCCCTCGACCTCGCCGGGCGGCTGATCGTCCGCGACCTCGCCGCCGCCGCCGACACCCCGCTCGTGCCGGCCCTGGGCGGCGGCGGCCTGCCCGGCCCGCCCAGCTGGTCCCCCGACGGCCGCCACCTCGCCCTCTGCGACCGCAACCGGCTCAGCCTCCGCTTCCGCGAGGGCTACAACCTCATCCGGATCGTCGACACCGCCACCGGCACCGCCCGCCTCCACGCCCTCGCCCCGCACACCTCCCTCTCCGACCGCTACGCCAGCGGCCCGGTCTGGTCCCCCGACGGCCGCTTCCTGGCCTGCGTCGCCGAATCGGCCCTCTGGCTGCTCCCCGTCACCCCCGACGGCACCCCCGCGGGCCCCGCCCGCCGCCTCACCGGCGAACCGGCCGACCACCCCTCCTGGTCCGCCGACTCCCGCACCCTGCTCTACCAGTCCAACGCCCGCCTGCGCCTGCTCGCCCTGCGCGCCGACGGCACCCCCGACGGAGCCCCCCGCACCGTCCCGGTCTCCCTGTCCTACCGGCGCCCCGAGCCCGTCGACACCGTCGTGCACGCCGGACTGCTGTGGGACGCCACCGGAACCGCGCCCCGCGCCGACGTCGACGTCCTCATCAGCGGCGGCCGCATCACCGCCGTCGCACCGCACCGGCCGCGCCGCCGCACCGCCCGTACGATCGACGCCTCCGGCGGCACCGTCCTGCCCGGCCTGTGGGACTCCCACGTCCACCCGTACCCCTACACCTACGGGGCCCGCCAGGGCGCCCTGCTGCTGGCCTACGGGATCACCACCGCCGTCTCCCTCGGCGGCTCCGCCTACGAACAGGCCCGGCTGCGCGAGGACGTCCGCTCCGGCCGGCTCGCCTCCCCCCGGCTGCTGGCCGGCGGCGAACTCCTCGACGGCTCCCGCGTCGCCTACAGCATGGGCCGCGCCCACCGCACCCACGAGGGACTCGCCCGCTCGCTGGCCCGCGCCGAAGCCCTCGACTGGGACTTCGTCAAGACCTACGTCCGCGCCCCGTACGCCTTCATGGAAGAGGCCGCCCGCTTCGCCCGCGAACGGCTCGGCGTCCGCACCGGCTCCCACCTGTGCGCCCCCGGCATCCAGTCCGGGCAGGACCTCACCACCCACCTCGTCGCCACCGAACGCGCCGAGTACGGGCACGGCGCGACCCCCGCCGGCCACACCCACCAGGACACCCTGGAGGTCTACACCCGGGGCGGCTTCGACCTCGTCGCCACCCCCTTCACCGCCCTGCCCCTGATCGGCGCCGACCCGGCGCTCGCCGCCGAACCGCGCGTCACGGCGATGATGCCGCCCTGGGACGCGGCCACCGTCCGGGCCGCGGCCGCCCACCCGCCGACCCCCGACCAGGACACCGCCCTGGAACGGGAGGTGGCCGCCTACCGCAGCGTCCTCACCGGCGGCGGCCGCGTCGCGCTCGGCACCGACGCCCCCCTCACCCCCGTCGGGCTCCACCTCCACCTCGCCCTGCGCGCGCTGCACCGCCACGGCCTGTCACCCGCCGAGGCCCTCACCACCGCCACCCGCACCCCCGCCCGCGTCTTCGGCGCCGAAGACCGGCTCGGCACCGCCGAACCGGGCAAGCTCGCCGACCTCACCCTCGTCGACGGCGACCCCTTCACCGACTTCGCCGACCTCGTCCGCGTCCGGGCCGTGCTGCGCGCCGGCACCCTGTACGAACGCGCCGCGCTGGAAGCCGCCTTCCCCCGCCCCGCCGGCCCCGCCCGCTCCTGGCGCCCCGTCCTGCACCAGCTGCACGGCGACTCCTGCTGCACCGCCCACCCGGTCAACGGGCGACTCCTGTAGGGGGGTTACCCCCACCCCGGGCGGCAGGCGTACCGGATGGGCTCCCGGGGCGGCTTCGACCAGGCTTGCCCCATGACCACTCCACTGAACAAGGCCCTCCTGCTCACCCTCTCCGCCGCGGCCGCCGCCACCGCCCTCACCGCCACCGCCCTCCCCGCCCAGGCCGCCGGCGGCCCCCGCCCGCAGACCCCCGCGCTCAGCTGGCACCCCTGCGCCAAGCCGGGCGGCCCCGCCACCCAGGAGTGCGCCGACCTCCCCGTACCGCTCGACTACGACGACCCCGACGGCCCGCAGATCACCGTGGCCGTCTCCCGCGTCCGCAGCGACCGCCCGCAGGCCCGGCGCGGCACCCTCGTCGTCATCCCCGGCGGACCGGGCGGCTCCGGCGTACAGCGCCTGACGCAGAAGGGCGCCGCACTCCAGCAGCAGCTCGCCGGCGCCTACGACCTCGTCGCCTTCGACCCGCGCGGGGTCGGCGGCTCCACCACCGCCACCTGCGGCCTCGCCCCCGACGACCGCTACCTCACCAGCCTGCGCTCCTGGCCCGGCCCGGACGGGGACGTCACCGAGAACCTCGCCCGCTCCCGGCGCACCGCCGAGGCCTGCGCCCGCAACGGCGGACCCGTGCTGCGCAGCTTCACCACCCTCAACCAGGTCCGCGACATGGACCGCCTGCGCGAGGTGCTGGGGGAGCGCAAGCTCTCCGCCTGGGGAGTCTCGTACGGGACCTACGTGGGCGCCGTGTACGCACAGACGTACCCCGGGCGCACCGACCGCTGGGTCCTCGACAGCAGCGGCGACCCGGACCCCAAGCGCGTCGCCCGCGGCTGGCTCGCCAACATGGGGCAGGGCGCCGACGACCGCTTCCCCGACTTCGCCGCCTGGGCGGCCCACCCCGACCGCGACAAGGACGGCCTGCGGCTGGCGCAGCGCCCCGAGGAGGTGGAACCCCTCCTGCTCTCGCTCTTCGCCTCCCTCGACCGCGCACCCCGCCCGTCCACCACCCCGGGCGTGCCCCTGACCGGCAACGGCCTGCGCCAGGCCCTGCAGAACACCCTCTACAGCGACTCGGCCTTCCCCGGCTTCGCCCGGCTCGTCGCCGCCCTGCGCGACCCGGCCCACACCCCCGCCCTCCCGCCGGAGCTGGCCCGGCCGCTGCGCGACGAGGACGCCGCCCAGCTGGTCGCGGTCCTGTGCAACGACGTCACCTGGCCCGCCGGCTCCGCGGCCGACTACCGGCGCGCCGTCGACGAGGACCGGGCCCGCCACCCGCTGACGGCCGGGATGCCGGTCAACGTGTCCCCGTGCTCCTTCTGGAAGGACGCCCCCGAGCACAAGCCCGTCAAGATCACCGGCCACGGCCCCTCCGGCATCCTGATGATCCAGAGCCGCCGCGACCCGTCCACGCCCCACTCCAAGAGCCTGAAGATGCGCCAGGCCCTCGGGGACCGGGCCGTACTCGTCACCGTCGAGCAGGGCGGCCACGGCGTCTACCTCGGCAACGGCAACGCCTGCGGCGACCGCACCGTCACCCGGTTCCTCACCACCGGCCGGCGCCCCGCCCAGGACACCAGCTGCGCGAACTGAGCGCCCGGGCCGCGCGGCGCGCGGGCGCCCCCGTACGGCGTCACGATGGAACGAGGGCATGTCCTTCCCGGAGGTCCCCTTGCCACCCGCAGGTCCCCTTGCCACCCGCGGGTCCCCCTTCCTACCCGCAGGGCCGTGGAGATCATCATGAGCACGCACCAGGTGGGCTCCGACACCACCGTTCTCGCCGACTGCCTGGAAGTCCCCGGAATCGGCTTCGTCCCCGTCAACGCCTTCGTCCTGCACGCCCGGGAGCCGGTCGTCGTCGACACCGGGCTGGGCCTGCCCGACCGGGACTTCCTGGCCGCCCTCGCCGGCGCGGTCGATCCGGCCGACGTGCGCTGGATCTGGCTGACCCACCCCGACCGCGACCACACCGGAGGCCTCTTCGCCCTCCTGGAGGCAGCGCCCCGGGCGCGCGTGGTCTCCACGTTCCTCGGCGTCGGGATCATGTCCACCGAGCACCCGCTGCCCCAAGACCGCGTGTTCCTGCTCAACCCCGGCCAGAGCCTGGACGTCGGAGACCGCACACTGCACGCCTTCCGGCCGCCGCTGTACGACAACCCCGCCACCGTCGGGTTCTTCGACGACCGCACCGGCACCTGCTTCAGCTCCGACTGCTTCGGCGCCCCGCTGCCCACGGCCGACCTCGCCACCTGCGACGACGTCGCCGACGTGGGGGCCGAGGACCTGAAGGCCGCCCAACTGCTCTGGGCGAGCGTGGACAGCCCCTGGGCCCAGGTGGCGGACCGCGACGCCTTCCTCGCCACGGCCGACCCGCTGCGCTCCGCCGACCCGCGGACCATCTTCTCCACCCACCTGCCGCCGGCCTCCGGCCTCACCCCGCGCTTCCTCGACACCCTCACCGCGGTCCCCGGCCTGACCCCCTTCACCGGCCCGGACCAGGCCGCCCTGGAGCAGATGCTCGCCGCCTTCGCGCCGGGCCCCCGGTAGGACCGGCCGCGCGACCCCCGGTGACGGACACCGGTAGGGCCGCCCGAGGGCCCGGGCGCCGGAACCCCGCGCGTCACACCACCGCGCCCGCGGGCGGTGGTTGACTGGCCGCATGCCGCTCGACGCCTACGGGGTGCTGTCAGGGACGCTGCACCGCCACTTCCGCGACCAGCCCGACACCCAGGGGCGCTGGTTCCACGTCAACCTGGAGGTGGACGCGCCCGCCGGCCGCCACCGGTGCGCCGTCGACGTGGACAGCAAACAGTCCACGACCGGCGTCCAGTGGAAGGTGTTCACCCTCGCCGCCTCCGTGCTCGACCCGGTGCCCTCCCTGGACCCCGGCTACCACGACCTGTCGGCCTCCCCGGGTTCCGGAGCCCTCGACTACCTCCGCCACCCCGGCCTCCAGCACCGCCCCGGCTGCGCCGGCGTCATCCGGCCGCCCGCACGGCTCCGGGAGCTGCTGAACCGGCTGAACCCGCCCCGCCCCTGGACCTCCGGCTCCAACCTCGACGCCGCGCAGGCGCTGGAGCCGTTGCTCGTGCCCGGCCGGGAGATCCTGGTCTTCGGCGAGCCCTTCGACCACGGGCTCGGCATGCACAACATCCACCAGAACCAGGGCGATCCGTACGGCAGCCAGTGGTGGGACGACAACGGCACCTGGCAGGACGGCGCCACCCTCACCCGCCGGCCCGACGGCCACTACGACGTCTTCCTCAACAAGTTCTCCAGCCAGGCCGGCCACACCGGGCCCGACGGCCACCCGGCATAGGCGGCCGCCGCGTGGAGGAACGCTTCGACACCTGGGCGGCCGGGGACGGTTACGAGCGGTACATGGGCCGCTGGAGCCGGCTGGTCGCCGACGCCTTCGCGGCCTCGCTGGACGTGGGGCCCCGGGCCCGCTGGATCGACGCCGGGGGCGGTACGGGCGCGCTCGCCCGGGCGGGGGCGGCCCGGTGCCGGCCACGGCTGGTGCTGGGCGTGGACCGGTCCGCGGCCTTCGTGGCCGCGGCCCGCGCCACCGCGCCCGGCACGGCGGCCTTCGCGGTGGCCGACGCCCAGGCGCTGCCGGTGCGCGACGGGGCATGCGACGCCGTCGTCAGCGGCCTCGCCCTCAACTTCCTGCCCGCGCCGGGAGCGGCGGCCGTCGAGGCGGCCCGGGCGGTGCGGCCGGGCGGGCTGGTCGCCGCGTACGTGTGGGACTACGCGGAGGGCATGGGGCTGCTGCGCCGGTTCTGGGACGCGGCCGCCGCCGTGGACCCGTCGGCGGCCGCCCTGGACGAGGGCCGCCGCTTCCCCCTGTGCCGCCCGGAGCCGCTGCGGGCGCTGTGGACGGGGGCGGGCCTGACGGCGGTGGAGGTCGTCCTGGTCGAGGTGCCCACCGTGTTCACGGGCTTCGCGGACCTGTGGGATCCCTTCCTGGCCGGGCAGGGCCCCGCACCCGGCTACGTCGCCTCCCTAGCCCCCGCGGCCCGGCGGCGGCTGCGCGACACCCTGGCCGGGGCCCTGCCGGCACGGCGCGACGGGTCCATCGCGCTGACGGCCCGCGCCTGGGCCGTCAGCGGCCGCCGAACAGGCCGCCGAACGGGCCCGTCGCCAGCTTGCGGACGGCAGGGAGCTGCCGGTGCAGGGCCTTCCCCGGGCACTCGGTGCTGAACACGTCGCGGTGGCCGGAGATCCGCTGCACCGTGACCCGCTCCCCGGCCTTGAAGCGCCCGTTGTCCAAGGAGGCGCTGAGGGTGACGGTGCCGGCCGGGTCGTACCCGTAGCGGCCCAGCGCCCAGGCGGCCAGCCGCGCGACGGCCGCCACGGCCCCGGGTGGCGCCTGGCGGTCGGAGTACCGGCCGATGACCGCGACGCCCAGGGTGCCGGTGTTGAAGCCGAGGGTGTGCGCTCCGGTGACCGGCCGGCCGGAGCCGCCGGCACGGCCCTCGAAGACCGTGCCGCACTTGTCGACCACGTAGTTGTAGCCGAGGTCCTTCCAGCCGTTGACCCGCTGGTGGAGGGCCTGCAGACCGCGTACGACCGCCGGGGAGTCCGCGCAGTCGTAGTCGTTGCTCTGAGCGGTGTGGTGGACGAACACGGCCCGCACGTCCCGGCCGTACACCACCGGCTCGGCGGGATCCTCCGTCGCGCCCCAGCGGGCGCGCGTGACGATCCGGGGCCGGGAGGCCGGCCCGCCCGCCCCCTCGTACGCGGCCGGCTCCGCCGCGCCCGCCCGCCGGGGGCCCGGGTCGACCAGGTCCAGGCGCAGCCCGGCCGGCAGCCGGGCCCCGGCGCGGCCCGCGCGCACCTCCACCGCGTCGGACGGCCCCGCCCACCACGGCTCCCCGGCCTCCACCTCCGTCCAGGGGGTCCAGTCGCCGGAGCCCCGCTGCCGGGCGCGGACCCGGTACGCCCCGCCCGGCCCGTCGGGGCCGCCGGCGGGCGCGGTGACGGCGAGCATGCTGAAGGGGGTCCGGTCGTCCGCGAGGACGGCGGCGGCGCCGGCCGAGGTGAGGGTGACGGCATGCGGCGGCGGGGGAGGCCCGGCCGGTGCGCCGCCGCTCGCGGCGAGGGTGACGAGCGCACAGGTGAGGGCGGCGGTGAGGGGCGTCAGCGGGATCCCGCGGGTGCGCACTCGGCTCTCTCCTGGATCCCGGTCGGATGACGGAGGACGACGGGAACCGGAACCAGTGGCTTCTGCGGCGGGCCCCGAACCGTTCCCCGGCCCCGAGGACACAAGGCGCCGGCCGGACTGGAAGTGCCCGGCCGGCGCTCTGCGTACTTCGCTGACCGCCCCCTTCAACGAGCCCGGGGCCCGTCGGTCACGGGTGGCGGCCGGCGGCTCGTGCCCCCGGGGGCGGATGAGCGGCTCAGTTGGCGGCGTACACGCGGACCGCGAACTCCGCGATGTCCTCGTCCGAGAGGTTCTTCGCCAGATCGGCCTCGGTGATCATGCCGATGAGGCGCCGGCCGCCGGCCATGTCGATGACGGGCAGCCGCTTGATCTGGTGGACCTCCATGGTGTCCAGCGCCTCCTGGGCGTTGCTGTCGGCGTCCACCCAGTGCAGGGTGCCGGCGAGTTCCCCGGCCCGGACCGTCGCCGGGTCCCTGCCCTCGGCGCAGCACTTGACGACGATGTCGCGGTCGGTGATCAGTCCCTGGAGCCGCTCGTCGTCCCCGCAGATCGGCAGACAGCCGACGTTCATGTCGCGCATCATCCGCGCCGCGTCCTGAAGGGACTGGTCCTCGCGGATGCACTGCACGCCCTTGCTCATGATGTCCCGGGCCCGCAGGTTCCTGTTCATGGTGCCTCCTCGGCTTTCCGAGTGCGTTCCGAAACCCTCCCGTGCCCTCCTCCGCCCCCTCCATGCCCTCCCCCTACGAGGACAGCACGGATGGACGGGCGGGGCGCGTCGGACGGTCCCCCTGGGGCGGGACGCCAAAACGTAGTTGACCGTTCGTTCCAGATAGCCTTACGATCTTCGGCATGGCCAGGACCAGGGAATTCGATCCGGACGCCGTGCTCCAGTCGGCCCTCGAGCTGTTCTGGCGGCGCGGCTACGAAGCGACGTCGGTCGCCGACCTCGTCGAGCACCTCGGCATCGGCCGGGCCAGCATCTACGCGACCTTCGGCAGCAAGCACGAGCTCTACCTGAAGGCCCTGGACCGGTACGCGGAGGCGCACCACCCGCTGCTCCTGGCCGAGCTCTCCGCGCCGGGACCGGCGCTGCCCGCCGTGCGGGCCGTGGTGCGCCGCTTCGCCGCGGAGGCCGCGTCCCCGGGAGTGCGGCGCAGCGGCTGCTTCGTCACCAACACGGCGGCCGAGCTGGCCCCGCACGACTCGGCGGCCGCCCGCCGGGTCGAGGTGAGCTGGGACCGCCTCGAGACGCTGCTCCACTCGGCGCTCGTACGGGCCCAGGGGCAGGGGGAGCTGGACGCCGGCCGTGATCCGCGCGCGCTGGCCCGGATGCTGCTGGTCCTGCTCCAGGGCGTCCGCGTCGTCGGCAAGGCCTCGGACGACCCCGCGCGGGTGCGGGACGCGGCCGAGCAGGCGCTGGCGCTGCTGGCCTGACGGCGCCGGCCCGTACCACCCCGCCCATGCCCTCTGCGGGCCTTTTCGCAGGCCCGGATACTGAACCGTTCGTTCCAATATGGGGTTCACCGCCCCGCGAGGGAGTCACCGAAGATGAACCGCTTCACCGGCAAGACCGTCCTGGTGACCGGCGCCGGCTCCGGCCTCGGCCGGGCCATCGCGCTCGCCTTCGCCGCCGAGGGGGCCCGTGTCGTGGCCGCGGGCCGCACCGCCGCCACCCTGGACGAGACGGTCGCCCTCATCGGGGCGGCCGGCGGCACCGCCGCGGCCGTCACCGCCGACGTCACGGACTCGGCCCGGCTCCGGGACCTCGTCCGCGAGAGCGCCGCCCGCTTCGGCGGACTCGACGTCGCGGTCAACAACGCGGGCATACTCCGGGGCATCGGACCGGCCGGCGACATCGCCGAAGAGGACTGGGACGCGGTCCTGCGCACCAACGTCACCGGCGTCTGGCTGGCGATGAAGCACCAGATCGCGCACATGCGGGAGAACGGCGGCGGCGCCATCGTCAACATCTCCTCCAACCTCGGCGCGCACCTGCGGATCCCGAACGCCGCCGCCTACATCACCTCGAAGGCGGCCGTCTCCGCCCTCACCCGCGCCGCCGCCCTCGACCACATCCACGAGGGGATCCGCATCAACGCCGTCAGCCCCGGCGCCGCCGCCGGGCCCATGTCGCTGGGGCCGGGCGAGACCGAGGCGGACCGCGCCGAGCGGATGAAGTCGCAGAACCCGCTCGGCCGCGTCGCGGAGGCCGAAGAAGTGGCCGCCGCCGTGCTCTACCTCGCCTCGCCCGCCGCCGGTTCGGTGGTCGGGACCGACCTGGTCATCGACAGCGGCTCCTCCGCCTGAGCGCCCCGCTGCCCGCCCCCGGCGCCCCGCGCGGCCGGATCCGGCAGCGGCTTGCCCGCACAGGAGGCGTCCGCCTGCGGCATCCGGCCGTCGAGCAGGAAGTCCTCGACGTAGCGGTCCACACAGGCGTTCTTCGCCTGGTAGGTCCCGTGGTCACCGCCCCCGACCGTGATCAGGCGCGATCCCGGCAGCCGCTCGTGGGCCCGGACGGCTCCCTCGTAGTACGTCGCCGGATCGTGCCGCGAGTTGAGCATCAGGACGGGCGGCAGTTCCGCGGCGGCCACCTCGGCGCGCGGAGCCCCGGAGCGGGGCCAGGCGGCGCAGACCGAGGCGTAGGCCAGCTCGCGCGCGCCGGCCAGCGGGTGGGCCCGGCTGTCCGCCGCGCTCCTGCGCACCCAGTACGCGCGGCCGCGGGTCCAGGGCGTGTCCTGGCAGACCACGGAGAAGAAGTCCGCGGCGAACGCCGCCCCCAGAGGGTGCTTCAGCTTCTGCGCCAGGGCCCGCCGGGTGGCGGCCGGCACGCTCGCGGGGTCGTCCAGGACACCGAGCAGCGCGGCCAGGTCCGGGAACCGGTCACCGCTGTAGATCATGCCCGTCGCGGCCGCGTCCAGGTGGTCGGGCAGGACGCGCGTCCCCTCCAGCTCCAGCGGGCGCTCGCGCAGCGAGGCGCGCAGCCGCTCGTACGAGGCCTTGGCCTCCTCCGGGGTCCCGCCCCGGTGGTAGGTCGCGTCGTTCGCCGCCAGCCACGGCAGGAAGTCCTGCTCGAACCGGCGCTGGAAGCTCATCGGCTGGCCCGTCATGAACTCCTGCCAGCTGCCGCCGAAGTCGATGCTGCTGTCGAGCACCACCCGTTCGACGCGGTGCGGGAAGCGGGTCGCGTAGCGGGCGCCGAGGTAGGTGGCGTAGGAGGGGCCGTAGTACGACACCGTGCCGGCGCCGAGGAGCGCCCGGTACAGGTCCATGTCGTGCACGGCCTGGTCGGTGGTGATGTAGGGCAGCAGATCCCCCGAGTTGCGACGGCAGTCGCGTACGAAGTCCCGTGCGCGTTCCACCGTGGCGCGTACGGCCTGCTCCGAGCGGTCGCGCAGATCGCCGCCGCCGAACAGGGCGTCCACCTTCTCCTGGCCGGAGCACACCACGTTCGTGCTCGCCCCGACACCGCGCTGGTCGAAGCTCACGATGTCGTAGGCGGCGGCCAGCTTCGGCGCGTACGAGGCCAGTCCCGCCGGCCGCCCCAGGCCCGAGGCCCCGGGCCCGCCGGCCGCCATCATCAGGACCCCGCGCCGGGCGGCGGGGTCCGGCGCGCGGTGCCGGGACACGGCCACGGTGAGGTCCGGCCCCCGGCCGGGGTGGTACCAGTCGCGCGGTACCGCCATGGAGGCGCACTCCAGCGGGCCGGATGCGCAGGGCCGCCAGTCGAGGCGCTGGTCCGCGTACCGGCCGGGTATGGCCGGCGCCCCCGGCGCCGTGGCGGCGTTCGCCGGGGCCGCGGGCAGCGCCGCCACGGCGAGCAGCCCGCAGGCGGCGGATGCGACCCGGCGCGCGGTCTTCCTGAACAGGTGCATGTGGGGTGGTCCTCCCCCGTCGCGGTGATCGGTCGTGTCGATCCTCCGCGAACGGCGGGCCCGCGACGATCCCCCCACGACCCGTGTCCGTGGTGGTGCGGGCGCCACCCCCGCCGTCACCCGCGGCGGCGCAGACGCGTCGTCAGGTGGTGCTGGAGGGGCTGCCCCACGGCGGCCATGTCGTGGACGACCGTCAGGCCGGCGCCGTCGAGGGTGTAGTGGCGGCGGGTGCCGGTGACCTCCTTGGCCAGCGGGGTCAGCGACACGTCCTTCGTCTCGATCTCGGCCTCCAGGACCGCCGTACCGCCGGTGGCCGCCTCCGCGCCGGCCCCCGTGCCCCACACCCGGCCGGTGTACGTCTCGACGATGCCGGTCGGATGGGCCAGCACCACCTCCAGGGACGCGTCGGGCGTCACCCGCCACCACCCGGCCTCCCGCCCCGCCGGGCGCACCGGCGCACCGGCCTCGTCGATCAGCCACGCGCGGGCCTCGTAGCGCAGGAAGGGCCGGCCGTCGTGGCTGAAGGTGATCTCCTGCTCGTACCGGAAGTCCTGCGCCAGCGTCGGGTACGCGCCACGCCCCCGCCCGTGCCAGCGCCCCAGCAGGGGGAGTACCGGCGCGAGCAGCGGATGCGGGGCGGGCCCCTGGCCGAGGACGTGGCTGTCGGGGTACGGATTCTCCTGCGCCGGCTCGAACATGGTCACCTTGCCCGTCTGTGGTCGTCCCCCGCGAGCGTGCAGCGTAGCGCGCGGGGCGGAGCCGTTCCGCGGCCGTCCGCGAGCCGGACACCGCACCCCGGACACCCCCTAGACGACGAACTCCTCGTCGCCGTAGCGGACCTCGACGGAGTTCCAGTCGACCCCGAGCCGGGCCGTGAACTTCCGGGCGAGCTGCAGGTCGGCGAGCGGCGCGACGAGGATCAGCCGGCCGTCGAGGGCGACCGAGCCGCCGCCGAGCCGGCTGCGCGCCTCGGCGTCCGCGAGCAGTGCTTCGCGCAGCCGGGTGGCGGTGACCCCCTGCGCCTGGATCTCGACGGCGTCGGTCTCCGGCGACGTGCGCGGCAGGCAGCGGAAGGTCAGCACCGACTCCTGCCGGTACTGCTTGCGGACCACGTCGGCGATGTGGTGCAGCCCGTCCGCGTCGACCCGCTCCACGTCGAACTCGCGCGAGCGCTCGTAGGTGGCCTGCTGCTCCTCCTCGGACCAGAACACCCCGTCCAGCAGGGTGGAGGACCCCGGCCGGGCCCCGTGCGCACGGATGATCTCGCGCACCTCGCGGTCGAAGCGCTTCAGCCGCTTCTTGAGCCGGGTGTCGGCCGGGTCCGTGATGACCGCGGTGTTGTCGGTGGCGTAGATCTCCGCGGCCGGGCAGCCGGTGGAGCCGGACGCGGGGGGCCGCGGGTCGGCCTGCGCGGCGGTGCCCGTCCCCGCGGACGCCAGTGCCAGGACCCCGACCGCTACCAGTGCGCGCAACCGCTTCATTCCTCAACTCCCTGCCTGTGGGCCAGTACCGCGGCCCGCCCGGGGCCGCAGCGGGCCTCATCCTAGGAGCCGCGCGGGGGCCCGACGGGGCATCGCACCCCATATGGCGGATGGCGGACGGTGGCTACTTGGGTGCCGCCCGGTCGACGGCGTTAGGCGGCGCCCCCGACGGGTATGGCCCACGGGGGGAGGGGGTGCGGTGGTGCGGGGTGGTGCACGGAAGGCGGTCCGGGGCGCGGCCGCACTCGGAGCGGTGGCGACGCTCGTCCTCGCCGCCTGGCTGGTCTGGCTCCTGCCCGGACCGCAACTGGCCGCCGTACTCGGCTTCGGGCCCGTGGACGGCGTGGTGACCATCTCGGAGTGCTACGACGCCGCCGACGCGGAGGGCTATGCGGGCGGCACCGAATGCAAGGGCCGCTACGTGCGGCGCGGCAGGGGCGGGGGAGCGCCGGAGGAGATCCTGCTGGAGACGGCCGCCGCGGAGCACCGGCCGGGCTCCGAGGTGGAGGTCCGCACCGCCCGCGGCAGGGCGTACGAGCTGTCCGGCCACGCCGTGGGGAACATCGGCGTCGCGACCGGATGGCTCCTCGTCCCCTTCCTCACCCTCGCGGCCTGGCTGTCCGCCTGCGCCCGCGACGGCGGCGCGGTGGACGGGGGCGGCTTCGTACTCGCGGCGCTGGCCGCGATGGTGGCCGTCGTCGTACTGGGCCTGACGGCCGCCGTCCTCGTCGGGATCCTCACGGCCGTCCTCTGACCACCGTCGCCGCACGTCCCACCTCGCCGCGCGGGATGGGGGGCCTGTACCGGGAGTACGGCTTCACCGACGCCGACGGCACACAGCCGGACTTCGCCGCCCACCGGGCGAAGGAGCCGGAGGAGGAGCACGGGCCGCTGGGAGAGCCGATCCGGCCCTGGGGGCGGGCGTAGGTGCGAGGCCTTCGCACCTGGTCATGGCACGTATGACGGCTGTAGCCGCAATGGTCTGCCTGTGCCAACGTAGGCTCCATGGACGGCGATCGGGGCAGCAGCCGCAGCACTCCCGCAGACGGACACGCGCACGAACACGACGCACAGGAACACGAACACGGCCACGGACACGGACACGGCCACGCCACCGGGCACGAGCACGGGCCGGGCCATGACCACCGGGGAGGGCGCCGGCGGATCGCGCACCTGCTCACCCCGCACCGCCACGAAGCCGGCGACAAGGTCGACGCGGCCATGGAAGCCTCCCGCGACGGCATGCGCACCCTGTGGGTCTCCCTCGCGGTCCTGGGGGCGACCGCGGCCGCCCAGGCCGTGACCGTCGCCCTGTCCGGGTCCGTCGCGCTGCTCGGCGACACGGTCCACAACACCGCCGACGCGCTGACCTCCGTACCGCTGGGCATCGCCTTCGTCCTCGGCCGGCGGGCGGCCAACCGCCGCTACACCTACGGGTACGGCCGCGCCGAGGACCTGGCGGGGGTGCTCATCGTGGCGGTCATCGCCGCGTCCGCCGCCCTCGCCGCCTGGGCGGCCGTCGACCGGCTCCTGCACCCCCGGGAGGTCACCCACCTCGGGGCGGTGTGCGCGGCGGCGCTGACCGGATTCGCCGGCAACGAGTGGGTGGCCCGGCTGCGCATCCGCACCGGCCGGCGGATCGGCTCCGCGGCCCTGGTCGCCGACGGCCTGCACGCCCGTGCCGACGGCTTCACCTCGCTGGCCGTGCTCCTGGGGGCGGCCGGCTCCGCCGCGGGCCTGCGGGCCGCCGACCCCGTCGTCGGCCTGCTGATCACCCTCACCATCCTGCTGGTCCTGAAGGACGCCGCCCGCGAGGTCTACCGCCGTCTGATGGACTGCGTCGATCCCGCCCTCGTGGACACCGCCGAGCGCGCCCTGCGGGAGGTGGCCGGGGTGCTCGGCGTAGGGCAGCTGCGCATGCGCTGGATCGGCCACACCCTGCGCGCCGAGGCCGACATCGTGGTCGGCGCCCACCTGAGCGTCGTCCAGGCCCACGATCTGGCCGTCGCCGCCGAACACGCCCTGATCCGGGCGGTCCCCCGGATGACGGCCGCCACCGTCCACACCGACCACACGGCCGGCCGGGTCCGGACGGCCTAGGGTCGTGCCGTCACAGTTCCTCCCGGCCGGTGGGGCTCCTCGGACGACACTCCCCAGCGGCCGCCGCGTGACGCCTCCGTGCGGTGGACCAGGTCTGTGATCAGGGCGGCGATCTCCGGCCACAGGTCGCGGGGCAGGTCGTGGCCCATCCCGGGGAAGACCGCCAGCTCGGCTCCCGGGACGGCCTCGGCCGTGGCCCGGCCGCCGCTGACGTCGCACATCGGATCATCGGCGCCGTGGATCACCAGCGTGGGCAGCCGAAGGGACCGCAGCAGCGCCGTGCGGTCCCCCGACGCCACCGAGGCCACCGCCTGCCGGGCGACGCCGAGCGGATCGTAGGACCGGTCGAAGGCGCGCGCGGCGCGCTCGCGCGCCGCCGCCTCGTCGAACGCGTACCCCGGCGAGCCCAGCACCCGTACGGCGTTGACCGTCCGGTCGACCACCTCCTCGCGGCTCTTCGGCGGCGGCCCGGCCAGCGCGCTCAGGGCCGCGGTGTCCGGCAGGCCGACCGTCCGGTCACCCGTCGTGGACATCAGCGAGGTCAGCGACCGGACCCGGCCCGGGTGTTCGATCGCCATCGTCTGCGCGATCGCCCCTCCCAGCGACAGGCCGACCACGTGGGCGCTGTCCAGACCGAGCGCGTCCAGCAGGCCCACCGCGTCCGCCGCCATGTCGGACAGCGTGTACGACGCCGAGGAGAGGTCGCCGGCGAGCGCCGCCGGGACATCGGGCACGGGCGCGTCGGGAAAGTGCGAGGACAGCCCCGCGTCCCGGTTGTCGAACCGGATCAGCTGGACGCCGCGCCCCGTCAGCTCCGCGCAGAAGCCGTCCGGCCAGCCGTGCATCTGGAGGGCGATGCCCATGACCAGCAGGACGGGCGGCGCCTGCCCGTCCCCCCACCGCTCGTAGGCGACCTCGATGCCCGCCGGTCCCACGTTCACGGCCTTCTCCTCGGTCACCGTCACGCCGTCTCCTCCTGCGATGGGCCAGAGGCCGAACATACCGGTGGGGAACGGGCCTGGACGTCGTCGCCGTTCCGGGGGATGCGAGACTGCTCGATCGTGGACGGAACGAGAAGGGCGGACGGGATCGTGCGTGCGGGGCGGGGACGGGGACGGCGACGGGGAGGGCGCCCGGGGCGCATGGGGCTGGTCGCGCTGGTCCTGATGACGGCCGGGGCCTGCGCGCATCCGCTCCAGGACCTGGGGCCGCTGCCGCCGCGCTTCTCCGGGCCGCCGCTGCCGCCGGACGCGGTGGTGGCGGACCTGACCTCCGCGATGGCGGAGCAGGGGGTCGAGCTGAAGCGGAACCCGCCGGACATGCAGCTGATCGACTGCCAGGAGGTGCTGACGGCCCAGGCGCCGACGGCGACGGCCGACGCGGCGCTGAAGGGCGCCTTCGCCCGAGCCCGTTCGGGTCTCGGCTGGCAGCCCGGCCCGGACCTGGGCGCGCAGGTCCTCAGCATCCGCAAGAACAACTGGACGGCGACCGCCACCCTCACCGGAGGCACCCGGGTGTCCGACCAGCCCACCACGCCCGTCCTGATCAGCGTGCTCTGCTACGGGGGCCACTCCAAGCCCCTGCCCTCCGCCCCGGCGCCGACCGGATCCTGAGCGCCCCGGGGGCCGGACCGTCCGCGCCCGGAACCTGCCGCACCGTCGGGGGCGCGGGCCGCGACCGGCTCGCTCCGGCCGTCCGGCCACGGCATCTTGGGGTGTGCAGACAGCCCCCAGACCCCCGGAGCTTCCCATGAGCACCACCGGTACCCCGCAGACCGTCCTGATCACCGGCACCTCCTCCGGCATCGGCCTCGCAGCCGCCGTCCGCGCGGCGCAGGCCGGCCGGCAGGTCGTCGCCACCATGCGCGACACCGCGAAGGCCGGGCCGCTGCGCCGGGCCGCGGCGGAGGCAGGCGTCGAGGACCTCGTCCAGGTCAAGCGCCTCGACGTGGTCGACGCCGGCTCCATCGCCGCCTGCCTGGAGGAGGTGCTCACCGAGTACGGGCGGCTCGACGCGGTGGTCAACAACGCCGGCGCCGGCCGGGTCGGCACGATCGAGCAGGGCACCGTCGAGGACGTCCGCTCCACCATGGAGGTGAACTTCTTCGGAGTCGTCCAGGTCACCCGGGCCGCCATGCCGCACCTGCGCGCCGCGCGGGGCCGCCTGATCACGGTCACCAGCGTCGGCGGTGTGATCGGCCAGCCCTTCAACGAGGCGTACTGCGCGGCGAAGTTCGCCGTCGAGGGGTTCATGGAGTCGCTCGCACCCGTCGCCGCGACCGTCGGCGTCGCCGTCACCGTGGTGGAACCGGGCGCGGTGGCGAGCGAGTTCGTCGACACCATCGGCGTGGACGTCCCCGCGATGCTCAGCGCGGCGGGCCCCTACGCGCCGGCGCTCCGGACGTACATCGAGCGCACGGTCGCGTCCTTCGCCCAGGCGCAGACCCCGGCGGAGGCGGCCGCACCGATCATCGAGGCCCTGACCGCCGAGAAGCCGGCCTTCCGGGTGCAGACCTCGGACTGGGCCCGCGACTTCACCGGCCGCAAGCTCTCCGACCTGGACGGCTCGGCCGTCCAGGCCATGACGGCGGCCTGGGTGGGCTGACGGGCCCCGGGGCCCGCTACCGCCGCCGGTCCCCCAGCACCTCGGACGAGGCGTCCCGCTGGTGCGGGACCGGCGGGGCCGTCAGCGGCGCCCGCGCCTCGTCCTGCTGGAGGGAGACCGTGCGGGCGGGCGCCGGGATCGAGATGCCCTCCGCCCGGAAGCGCCGGTGCAGGCGCTTGATGAACTCGTGCTTGATCCGGTACTGGTCGCTGAACTCGCCGACGCCGAGGATCACCGTGAAGTTGATCCGGGAGTCCGCGAAGGTGTGGAAGCGGACCGCGGCCTCGTGGTCGGGAACCCCGCCGCTGATGTCGGCCATGACCCCGTCCACGACGTCGAGGGTCACCCGCTCGACGTGCTCCAGGTCGCTGTCGTAGCCGACCCCGGCCTGGACCAGGATCGACAGCTTCTGCTCGGGCTGGGTGTAGTTGGTCATGTTCGTCCGCGCGAGACGGCCGTTGGGGATGATCACCAGGTTGTTCGACAGGTTGCGCACCACGCTGTTGCGCCAGTTGATGTCGACCACGTAGCCCTCCTCGCCGCTGCTCAGCCGGATGTAGTCACCCGGCTGGACCGTCTTCGAGGCGAGGATGTGCACACCCGCGAAGAGGTTGGCGAGGGTGTCCTGCAACGCCAGCGCGACCGCGAGACCGCCCACCCCGAGAGCGGTGACCAGCGGGGCGATCGACACCCCGAGGGTCTCCAGGGCCACCAGGACGCCCATCGTCAGCACCACGATCCGCGTGATGTTGACGAAGATGGTCGCGGACGCCGCGACCCCGGTACGGGACGCGGCCACCGACTGGACCAGACCCGCCACCACCCGGGCCGCGCTGAGCGTGGCGATGACGATGAGCAGCGCCGTCAGCGACCGGCTGACGACACCCCCGACCCGCGCGGTCAGCGGCAGCGCCGAAGCCGCCACCGCGGTCCCGGCGATCACGGCCGCCCAGGGGACGATGGTCCGCAGCGCGTCGACGATGACGTCGTCGCCGCTCCACTTGGTTCGGCCGGCGTGCTTGGCCAGCCACTTCATCAGCGCCCGCAGCACCAGACCGGCCACGCCGCCGCAGGCCAGTGCGATGCCGGCCACCACCCAGTCGTGCAGGACGAGGTCGCGGGTCAACGCCTCGCCTCCCCACCGTGGAGGGCGGGGGAGGGAGCCGCCGCGGGCCGCCGTATGTGCTGTGTCGTCACCTTGTCACCTGTCAGGTCGTCGTGTACGCAGCCGCGTTGGAACGGACGTACGCATTCCGAACGGACTGCCATCCTGCCCCATGCGCCGCCCGCCCCCACAGCCGGACCCGCCGCCCCGGCGGGTTGCTCCGGGTTGACGAACTCCTCACCTGCCCGGCCCACACCCCCGGCCCTGTCGGGGCGGCGGGGGAGACGGGGAGCGGTGGTATGTGCTGCGCGTGGAGAGGCGCCCGGGCCGCCCAACGGGTCACGGGGGCCCACGCACCCGTTCCCTCGCACTCCCGCGGCGGTCTCAGCGCCGGCGGGGAAGGAAGTCATGAACCTGAACGCTCACAAGGTGACCCCACGGCCCCGGACGCGCTCCCGGGTGCTGCTCGCCTCCCTCGCCGCGGCGGCGGCCCTGACCGGCCAGCTGGTGGCGATCGCCCCGGCGGCGTCCGCGGACGGCCCCGGGCCCTCGGACCAGAACGCGTCGTCGGCGCAGGACAAGCAGCGCAACCCGGACAAGGACAACGGCCAGGACCACCGCAAGAAGCGGCCGACGCAGTTCCCGCACGGCTTGCGGCAGTTCACCTCCGACAACACCTTCACCGTGCCGGCGGGCGTGACGACCGTCTTCGTCCAGGCCTGGGGCGCCGGTGGTGGCGGTGGCGGCGGCGGTGGCGCCTCGACCAGCGCCCTGGGCGCGGGCGGTGGCGGCGGTGGCGGCGGCGCCGGTGGCTTCACCTGGTGCACGCTCAACGTGACCCCGCTGGCCGACTACGGCGTGGACGTCGGCGCCCCGGGCACCTCCGGCACCGCGGGCACCCCCGGCGGAACGACGGGCGGGGCCGGCGGCGCCGGCGGTACGGGCGGCACCACCACCGTCGTCTCGGCGGCGACCAACACCGCGCTCGCCACCGCGGGCGGTGGCGGCGGTGGCGGTGGCGGCGGCGGCGGTACGGCCACCGCGGGTGCCGGCGGCGCCGGCGGTGCGGGCGGCACCGGCTCCTGCTCCACGGGCGGCGTGAACCTGACGGGCGAACCGGGCGACGCCGGTGCGCCCGGCGGCACGGGCGGCGAGGGCGGCGAGGGCGGCGAGCCCGCCGACGGCATCGTCGGCCTCCCCACGCACTTCGGTGAGGGCGGCAACGGCGGCGCGGGCGGCCGTCCCACCCCTGAGAACGCCCGACCGGGCATCGCCGGCCAGCCGGGCGGCTCCGGTTACGTCGTCATCTGGTGGTAGCACCCTGACCGCCCGCTCCCGCCGCCCCCCGGGGCCGCGGGAGCGGGCGGTACCCCGGGCTCACCCGGCGGTGAGGAACGCGCGCAGGTCGACGATCTCGTACTCCTCCTCCAGGGCCGCGTCGATGATCCGGGGCAGGGCCTCGGCGTCCAGGACGACGCCGTCGCCCGCACCGCTGCCGACGTGCATCTGCAGGATGGCTCCGGGACCGAAGGCGTTCACCGCCCTGCGGACCGCCCCGTCCACCGTCATACCGCCCGCGGGCCCCAGGTAGCCGTTCGTGTCGTCGGTGAACTCGATCGCCGCGTAACCGAGGCCGTTCACGTCCTCGACCGCGTCCTGCGTGGTCGAGCTGTACGGGAACCGGAAGAACGGCAGCGGCTCGGCCCCGGACGCCGCCCGGATCGCCGCGTCGGCGGCGCGCACCTCGCGCGCCCGTTCGGCCGTACCGAGGTCGTCGAAGTACGGGTGGCTGTAGGAGTGGTTGCCGAGCCCGTGCACGGCGCCCATCGCCCGAACGGCCGCCGGATGCGCCTCGGCGAACCGGCCCGTCGGGAAGAAGGTGGCGGCCAGCCTCCGGCGCCGCAGCTCCGCCAGGACGGCGGCGAGGCCGCTCTCGTCCCAGGCGGCGTTGAAGGTCAGCGCCACCACCCTGCGGGACGTCGGCAGCCGGCGGATCTCCTGCCCCAGCAGGGAGGCCGGCGGCCGGGGTCCCGCCGCGACCGGGCCGGCCCCCTCCCGCACCGGCCCACCCGGCGCGGCCAGGGCGCTCCGCCCCGGCACCAGCCCCGCCGCCAGCAGCGCCGCCAGCGCGGCGCGTCGTCCCGCATCCACCACAGTCGCTCCTTCGCACCCGGCACCGCCCCGCGCGGCGCCGACACGACTATGCGCGGGCGCCGGACGCCGCGGCCGACCGCCGTGCCGGGCACCCGGGTGATCTCCGCCCGCCGCGCCGCCGCGGCCCGGTGCGCCCGGCCCGGGGCCGCGGCAGCGCCCCGTACAGTCCGCTGCGGGCACCTGGCCTCCGCCGCCGGAGGCGCCGCACCGGCAAGGGAGACAGCCGTGAACCCCAACGACCAGGACCGCTTCCCCCCGGACCC
Source organism: Streptomyces sp. NPDC048352 (assembly GCF_040651895.1). Classification (NCBI taxonomy): domain Bacteria; kingdom Bacillati; phylum Actinomycetota; class Actinomycetes; order Kitasatosporales; family Streptomycetaceae; genus Streptomyces; species Streptomyces sp. NPDC048352. The sequence continues at coordinate 8,037 of NZ_JBEZKZ010000029.1, read as the reverse complement.
GGCCCGCCCCCACGACGAGGGCCTCACCGGACGGGCCTCGCTGCACGTGCTCGTGCTCTCGGGCTCCTCCCGGACCGGATCCGTCAACACCCGCCTGGCCACGCTCGTGGCGGGCCTGGTGGTCCGCGACGGGGCCACCGCCGAGCCCGTGACGATCGGCGACTTCCCGATGCCCCTGTACGACGGGGACCTGGAGGCCGAGGAAGGCGTTCCGCCGGGGGCGCTGGCCCTGCGCGAGCGGATCGAGGCGGCGCAGGCCGTGGTCATCGCCTCGCCCGAGTACAACGCCTCCGTCCCCGGCGTCGTCAAGAACGCCGTCGACTGGGTCTCGCGCATCCGGCCGCAGCCCTTCAAGGACAAGCAGGTCCTGCTGGTGTCGGCCTCGCCCTCGATGGTCGGCGGCAACCGCGGCCTGTGGGCGCTGCGCATCCCGCTGGAACACCTCGGGGCACGGGTCTACCCGGACATGTTCAGCCTGGCGGCGGCCCATCAGGAGTTCACCGAGGACGGCGCGCTCGCCGACCGGGGGCTCGGCGAGCGCCTGGCGTCCACGGTCGACGCCTTCCTGGACCTCGCCGAGGCCGACACCCGCTACCTGTGCCTGCAGCGCCGCTGGTACGAGTTCCTCGGTGACCGGACCGACGCCCCGGTCACCGCGCGCGCCCAGGACTGACGCGCCGCCGGAACCCGCCCCCCTTCAGCGCGCGGACAGCTCCGACGGCGCCTCCTGCACGACCCACCCGTTGCCGTCGGGGTCGCGGAAGGTCATGAACGAGTTCCAGGTGCCGCCCTTGCCGTCCTCCCAGCCGGCCTCCCCGAGGTGGCGCACCGGAGAGACGTCCACGCCCCGGCCCACCAGCTCCTCCCGGGCGGCCGCGATGTCGGTGACGCAGAGCTGGAGGCCGTGCAGCGTGCCCGGCGCCGTCACCTCCGTACCGGGAGCGGGCGGCATCCCCTGGAGCAGCGCCACCGAACACCGCGACCCGGCCGGGGTCAGCTGGATGATGCGCACGCCGGGGGCGACCTCGGCGTCGAGGTCCACCCCGAAGCCGATCGCGTCGGCGTAGAACTCCTTCGCCCGGTCCATGTCGGTGACGGGGACCGGGACGACTTCGAGCGTCCAGTTCACGCGGTGCCTCCTGGGCAGCGCCGGCGGACCGGCGGGACGGTGGGATCGGGTCTCCGCAGGGGAGACCCCCAGCTTGGGGCATGGACGGCGAACCGCTCCCCGGCGTGCCGCCGGCAGCGGGCGGACCAGCCCCGGGCGGGCGAGTGCGCGGGCGCCGCAACGCCGGGGGCGCGTACCCGCGTCAGGGGGCGCGCGCTGGCGCGAAGGGGCGTGCGGCGCGGCGGACGCCACTCTTCCGGAAGATTTCCGGGACCGGCTTGCACGATCGGGCGTGATTTCCGATGGGGTGGTGATGGGGGGCGCTTGCCGCTCCACGGCTGCCGCACACGGGGGCGGGCAGCCGGTCACCCCACACGCCACTTGGAAGGTTCCGCGCCGCAGTGAATGTTGCCGAGATCGTCGCCCTCGCGCTGATAGTCGCCACCACGGTCCGTGTTTTCTCGAGCGATGTGACACCCACCGCCCAGGAGGGCGGCGACGAACAACGGTGGGGGAGTGCATGAGCGAAGGCGAGTTCGACCCAGCCGGGGACCAGACGGTCTCCAGTGAACTGGCGGGCGTCCTGCCCGTGGAGTTCACCGCGTTCCACTCCCAGCAGCACCGCGCGTACCTGCGCTACGCCCACCTCCAGCTGGGCAACGCCAAGGACGCACAGGAAGTCGTCGACGACGTGTTCACCTTCCTGCTCAAGGTGTGGCGCCAGGCCCTGAAGGAGGCGAGCCTGCACGGCTTCGCCTGGGCCGTGCTGCGCGAACACGTCGAACGCCGCCTGGCCGCCCTCGGCCGCCAGGTGGCCATGGTGGAGACGGCGTGGTTCTCGGCGCTGCGCCGCTCGTCGAGGGAACGGCTCGAACTGCTGGAGTCCAAGCTCGGCCTGTACGCGGCGATCGCGGAGCTGTCCGAGCGGCAGTACGACGTGGTGCTGCTGGCCTTCCTGCTGGGCAACGACTTCGAGACGGTCGCCCGGATGATGGGGATCTCCCCAGCGACGGTCCGCTCGCACGTACGCGGCGCCCGCCGCACCCTGTCCCGCAAGCTCGGGGTGGACTGGATCCCCGGAGAGGAGAAGGACCAGTGAGCGACATGCCCGCTGACCGTGACATGCCGCTGCGCGAACTGGACGCGGCCCTGAAGGACGCCGCGGTGCTCGCAGAGGAGTACGCCGGCTACGACGAGGGCGCCGCCCGGCGCCGGATCGCCCGCCGGATCGTGGCCGACCGGGCCCGCTCGGCCATCGGCAGCGCCGCGGGGTGGGAGCCGCCCGCCCGGGGACACGCCGCGCCGGCCGAGCACGACGACCTCGTGCTGGACGCCGCCTGCCACGTCCGGGCGGCCCGCGCCCTGGACGACGTCACCTGGTCCCTGGTGGAGAGCCGGGACTTCGCGGAACTCGCCCTGCGCGCCGGAGCCTGGCCCCACGGCGTGGACTCCGCCCTGCTGTTCGGCTGCCTCCTCCACCTCACCGAACGGAGCGAGGGCGCCCGGTTCTGGTTCCAGTACGCGGCCGGCGCGGACTCCCGCACCGCCGCCCTGTGCCTCTACCTCCACCACCTCGCCCGCGCGGAGGTCCGTACCGCCCGGCACTGGAAGCAGCAGGCCCGCACCCTGCCGGCCGAAGAGCACCTGCCGCACCTGCCGCAGATCCCGGAGGACCTCGAAGAGGCCCTGACCGCCTCCGTGATCTGGGCCTCCCCGCCCATCACCACCCAGGACCTCACCTCCCTCACCACCGGGCCCGGCCGGGCCGCGCGGCCGCCCTACCGGCTGCCGGCACGGCTGCGCCAGGCCGTGGCGGCGGACCCCGGCAGGGAACACCCGGACCTGGGGGACGTGTTCACCCCCGGCCCGCCGGTCGCCGCGGCCGTCGCCCACCACGCGCGCCTCAACCCCCTGTACCTGACGGACGAGGCGAACACGTGGGCGTTCGAAGCGCTCAGGCAGCCGCAGCCGGCGCACGCCGCCCGCACGGCCCCCGCGGGGCCGCCGGCACCCGCCGCGCTGGAATCCGTACACCAGGCGCTGCGCGTCCTGGAGGTCGTCAACCGGTACTCGGGCGGTGTCAGCCTCACCCAGATCGCCCGCGAGACGAAACTGCCGCAACTGGTGCTCGCCCGGGCCGTGGAACAGCTCGTCCGGGCCAGTCTGGCCGCCCCCACCGGACCGGACGCCTACATCGCCGGCGACGCCCTGCTGCTGGCCGACGCGGCGAACGGCGAAGGCCGCGGACACCTCGGGGAAACCCTCGCCTGGGTGCGGGACGCGGTCGGCGCCGCCGTGTACGTGGCCCGCTACACCGACGGCGAGGTGTCCATCACCCAGTACGCCGACGGGCCGGGCACACCGGTCGTGGAGGAGTGGGTCGACTTCAGAGCGGCCGCCCACGCCTCCGCCGTCGGCAAGGCCCTGCTCACCCAGCTCGACCACGACGACCGCGAGGACCATCTGGACCGCCACCGGATGTCCCGGTTCACCCCCCACACCCTCGCCACCCGGGAGGCCCTCTTCCACCAGCTCGACACCCGCAGGCCCAACGCACCACTGCTCGACTTCCAGGAATACGCCCTCGGGACGGTGTGCGCGGCGGTGCCGATCACCTCGGGACCGAACGCGGAATGCGTGGCCCTGTCCATCCCCGTCCCCGACGCCGGCCGACTGCGCCAGGCCGCCCGGATCCTGCAGAGCGAGGCCGCCGCGGTCTTACTCGCACTGATCGTCGCCGGCAGCGACCAGCCCTCCCAGGCCCCGCCGCACGGCGATCCGGCCGCCCGGGGACCCCGGCGTCCGGGGGCCGCGGCGTCCGGAGCGGCGACGGCGCCCGGGCTGCACAGCCCGTTCCTCTCCACCACCGTCTAGAACGGCCGGCCCCGGCGACGGGGCCGGCCTCCGGCGCGGTGCACCGGTACGGCGACGCGGCGGCTCAGGCCCCGCGGGAGCCGAGGCGGGCCACGGCGCCGACCATGCGGTCCCAGAACAGCCCGGTGTCGAGGGTGGTGGCGACCCGGGCGTTCACGGGGCGGCCCACGTAGTCGTAGAGGTCCACGACGGTGGCCCCGCGCGTGTAGCGGCCCTGGAGCTCCACCACGACGTTGGCGTCGACGCAGCCGACGATCGCCGGGTCGATGACCCGGGCCACCGCCACCGGGTCGTGCAGCGGCGGATGGGGCATGCCCCACAGCCGGCGGTACGCGGAGGCGTAGTAGGTGAGCAGTTCCACGCAGACGGTGCCCAGTTCGGTGCCGAGGGCCGCGAAGCGGGCCAGGACCTCGGGGGTGGCCGGCGCCTGGTGGGTGACGTCGAGCCCGCACATGGTCACCGGCACGCCGCTGCCGAAGACGACGGCGGCGGCCTCCGGGTCGGTGTACACGTTGAACTCGGCCGCCGGCGTGCGGTTGCCCGGCCCCACCGAGCCTCCCATCAGGACGATCTCGCGGATGCGGGCGGCGCACTCGGGGTGGCGGGTGAGCAGCACGGCGATGTTGGTCAGCGGGGCGGTGGGCACCAGGGTGACCGGTTCGGGGTGCTCCATGAGGATCCGGTGGATGAGGTCCACCGCGTGCTCGGGCGCCAGATCCACCGTGGGCGGCGGGAACCGGGGTCCGTCCAGCCCGGATTCGCCGTGCACGTCGGCGGCGACGGCCAGCGGCTGGAGCAGCGGCCGGTCACAGCCGGCGGCGACGGGCACGTCCGTCACGCCGGCGAGGGTCAGGACCCGGCGGGCGTTGAGGGTGGTCTTCTCCAGTGTCTGGTTGCCGGCGACGGTGGTGACGGCGAGCAGGTCGACGGCGGGATCCCCCGCCCCCAGCATGATCGCCAGGGCGTCGTCGTGTCCGGGGTCGCAGTCGATGATGATCGGGACGGGCACGCGCTGCTCCTCCTCCTGGGGGCGGAGCGTCCAGTCTGCCGCCGGAGGGCTTCGGCGGCCGCCTCTTCCCGGCCACAACACGGCGCGGTGGCGGACTTCGCCCGTGGGGGCGCGGGTGACGGCCGCGCGGATTACCCCGGACGGGGGGCCTTCCGGGGTGGCGGGGACGGCGACGGCCGTGCCCGCACGGGGAGTGTGGAACGGTTCGAGCCGATCACGCACAGCAGCGATCGGAAGGACTCCCCATGCTCAGAACGGTGTTCACTGCCGGCGCGGCCGCCGCGCTCGCCGCTGCCGCCCTCGCGCCCTCCGCCGGCGCCGCGACCTCCGCCCCGGCCCCCGCACCCCCCGGCCGGATCACCATCGACGTGGTCCAGGTCAACGGGTCCGGCTGCCGCCCCGGCACCGCCACCGTCGCCGTCTCCCCGGACAACACGGCCTTCACGGTGACGTACAGCGAGTACCTCGCCCAGGTCGGCAAGGACGCCAAGGCCACCGACTTCCGCAAGAACTGCCAGCTCGGCCTGAACGTGAACGTTCCCCAGGGCTACACCTACGCCATCGCCAAGGCCGACTACCGGGGCTTCGCCAGCCTCGCACCCGGCGCGAGCGCCACCCAGAAGGCCGCCTACTACTTCCAGGGGATGTCCCAGACGGCCTACCGGAGCCACACCCTGCGCGGCCCCGCCCAGGGCAACTGGCAGGTGTCGGACACGGTGCCCGTCGAGGCCCTGGTCTTCCACCCCTGCGGCGCCAAGCGGAACCTGAACATCAACACCGAGCTGCTCACCCAGGCCGGCTCCTCCGACACGGCGACCACCACCAGCTTCCTCACCATGGACTCCACCGACGGCAGCCTCAACACCGTCTACCACTTCTCCTGGAAGACGTGCCCGCAGCGGCGCTGACACCGGCCGGACACCGAAGGGCCGTGGCCGGGGCAGTTCCCGCCACGGCCCCCGCCGTATGTCCCGGCCTGGTGTGAAGAGATGCCATAGGGGTCGTTCGGGTGGGAATGTCCCCGACCGGCAACCGGGCGCGGAGAGTGAGGAGTCATGACTTTCAGTGATGACCGATCTCCGGGAGGTTCGATGAGCACGAAGAACACCGCACCGGCGTACGGACTTTCCCCGCGGACGCCGCAGTGGGCGCTCGACCCCTACCGGTTCCCCGGCCTGCAGGACCTGGAGGAGCCCGAGACCCCCGCCGCGCCGGCCGGGGAGCCGGCCGACGATTCCGGCCCCTCGCCGCTCAGGTCGCGTTAGGAACCGGAAGCTCCGGTTACTCGCGAGGAAACCATGCCTTTGGCTATGGTGAGCGCCTTCCGGTCAAGGTCCCTTCGGATCCCATGCTCCGTCAGGGATCCGGATGGCGATCGAAGGACGTCCTGCCAATCCAGGACCCATTGCATACAGAGCGACGTGCTGTCGGCAACACCGCCCGGCGTCGGCTCCGTGCGAGCCGGCCTGCCCCCGCCCTGCCACCCAGGGCCCGAGGGCGGCGGTCTTCTCATTCACCTACCTCGCGAAGGCAAGGCAGAGATGGCAAGAGCCACCAGACACTCCTCCCGGCAGTCCTCGCGACAGGGCATACACCCCGTCGACGAACTTCTCCCCTTCCCCCAGCTCACCCTGTACGGCTTCCAGCACGTGCTCGCGTTCTACGCGGCGGCGGTGATCGTCCCCGTACTCCTCGGCAACGCCCTCGGACTCACCCGCCAAGAACTGGTCCACCTCATCAACGCGGACCTCCTGACCTGCGGCATAGCCTCGATCATCCAGGCGCTCGGCGTCTGGAAGGCCGGCGCCAGGCTCCCCCTCGTCCAGGGCGTCACCTTCACCGCGGTCTCACCCATGATCGCCATCGGCCTCGGCGCCGGCGGCGGAACCGCCGGCCTGCTCGTCGTCTACGGAGCGGTGATCACGGCCGGCATCGCGACCTTCGCCTTCGCCCCGCTCTTCAGCAAGCTGGTGAAGTACTTCCCGCCGGTCGTCATCGGCACGATCCTCACCATCATCGGCATCACCCTCATCCCCGTGGCCCTGCAGGACGCGGCCGGCGGCGCCCACCTCATCGGCACGCCCGCCTACGGTTCCGCGAAGAACCTCGCGTACGCGCTGGGCACCCTGCTCTTCATCCTCGCCCTGGTCCGCGTCGGCAAGCCGTTCCTCAGCAGCCTCGCCGTCCTGCTCGGACTCGTGGCCGGCACCGCCGTCGCCTGGCTCTTCGGGGACGTGGACTTCGGCGCCGTGGGACAGGCCGACTGGATCGGCGTCACCACGCCCTTCCACTACGGCATGCCGCGCTTCGAACTGCTTCCTATCGCCGCGATGCTCGTCGTCATGCTGATCACCATGGTGGAGACCACCGGCGACGTGTACGCCATCGGGGAGATCACCCGCAAGAGGGTCGACGCCGACACGGTCGCGCGCGCCCTGCGCGCCGACGGCATGGCGACCGTCCTCGGCGGCGTCCTCAACTCCTTCCCGTACGTGGCCTTCGCCGAGAACATCGGCATCGTCCGGATGTCGAGGGTCATGAGCCGCTACGTCGTCGTCGCGGCCGGCGTGTTCATGATCGCGCTCGGGCTGCTGCCCAAGGCCGGCAGCCTGGTCGCCTCGGTTCCCCACGCGGTGCTCGGCGGGGCGGCGGTGTCCATGTTCGGCATCGTGGCGGCCGTCGGCATCCAGATCCTGGGCAAGGCCGACCTGCGGGAGGAGCGCAACACGCTGATCCTCGCCGTCAGCCTCGGCGCGGCGCTGCTGCCGGCCACCGTCAAGCCCTTCTTCGAGCGCATGCCGGACGACGTCCGGGCCCTCCTCGACAGCGGGATCACGCTGGGGGCCCTCACCGCCATCGTCCTGAACCTGCTCTTCAACGTCTTCACCAGTCGCAGCACGATGGAGATCGACTGGGACGACATCGAGGACGGCGGTCCGCCCGGCCCGGAGGTCGCGGCGGCGGCCCGCTGACCGCCGCCCGGCCGACCTCCTGAACGCCCGGCGGGCCGGGCGGGGCGGGGGACTCCCCCCCCGGCCCCCCCGCC